>CATLBG010000009.1 GCA_949878595.1 uncultured Clostridia bacterium | reverse complement strand
AAATTATTTCATTTAATAATAAAATTTTTGTTATCAGTAAATCTGCTCCTTATATTTCTCTTTTTATTTTTGATGGAGAAATTTTTAAAAGGGCAACTATAAATTATAATTGTAATCTATTTGAAAAAATTTATGATATTGAAATTACTGAGGGAAGAAATAACATTATAATGTTTGGTATTATTGAAGAGGAAACCAAACATGCACATACGTTATATTTTTCTATTAATGAAACTTTAAACACAATTGAATTTAATGGAGAGCTTACAAACACGAGAGAGTATAATAATGTGCTTGCAATATATAAAAACAATTTTACAGACTCTGTAGTTATTTTTATTAAGATAGGTGAAAATAGTGCTCTGACAAGAAATATATATTTTTTCCCAGACCAAACTATTGATGATATATATTCTACTATAGGATATCAAATAACGCAAAATGCAAGAGAATTATACGTAAAAAGTAGGGCAATTGTGGTTGAAAAAACAACAAATCCATCAATCTGGATTTTCTTTTATCCTGAATGGTTTAAATATACACTATCAATTTTTGGTGAAGAACAAAATAATTATATCTCTACAAATTTAAAATATTTAATTCAAAAATATGATAAATCAACTTATAAAATTTTTAGTTTAGTTGGATATAATAATTTAACTGAATTTAAAAATGGACTTCCAAAAAATATAAATCTATCTAAAATTTTAGACTTTGAATTTCTCAATGATACACTTCTAATTTTTCTTAATGATGCAGAGGAACCCATTGTTGCATATAACTTATATGAAACCTCAGCAATGCTTGAAAATGTTGATAAAAGTGAAAATGATTATGTTATTGAAACTCAGTCTTATAACTTACTTGGAAAAAATAATGAGGGGATTGCTGTTAAATTTACAGTAAGAATTAATATATGATTTTCTCTAAAAAAATTTATAAAATTGTTTCTGGAAAAAACTTAACATTTTATCCTGAAAATGAAAATGAATTCTCAACATTTGTTTATGATAATATAACTAAAAAATATTTTATTAAAATTGGAAACACTGTTAAAAGTGGTCTTCTAAATTCTAACCTAGCATATAATCAAATTACAAAATTAAATGATAAACATAGCTGTGTTTGCTATGACAAAAATATTTCAATTATAAACAATGAAAAACAAAACATATAACGACAACTATATTATAAATATTATAAAAATTTATAAATTAAACAAAATATTAAAAAGGGGGAACCATGAAATTAAAAGAAAGAATCAAAACTTATAATTTTTGGGTTAGCCTTATAAGTGCTTTATTCTTAATAGTAAATATCGTTGGTCAAAAATTTAATTTTCATTTAGATGAAGTTATCTTTAGCGATCTATTAACAACTCTTTGTGGAATTTTGGTTTTGCTTGGAATAATAGCTCCAGCAACTCCACAAAAACAGGAGGATAAACTAATTAATACAATCATAAACAAAGATACAACTCAAGAAAACACTAAGGAATGTGAGGATTATGTAGCTACAACTAAAGAAAATATAAATGAACCTAATGGTTTTGAACAACTAAGTTTTAACTTTGATAAAGAAGATAATATAGATATTTTGCTTCCAATTCAAAATGAAAGTGAATCTGTTGTTAACAAATCAGACTCGCAAGAAATTTCAGAAGAAAAATTTAATGAATCAAGCAAAGATCAAGCATCATTCAATAACTTAGCGATTGAAGACGGTTTTATTTTTGTAGGCAAAAGCAAAGTTGCAAAATCTGTTGATATTTCTAATAAAACTCTTAATCAAAACACAACTTGCTTAAATGAATCAAATGATATTGAAATTTAAAAGAATAATATAATTAAAAAGAAAGGAGAAAATTTTCTCCTTTTTTTGTGCAAAAATAATGTAAATCTAGTTTATTGTAAAATCACTTGATTTATTTATACATTATATATATAATTAAAATAAGATTAAAAAGTTTTTTTTCTAAATATTTTAATTAGCAAATTACAAGGCGGTTTTTATGTCGTATAAAAATACTATGAAGCTGTTCGCTTCTAACTTTATGCTTGTATGGAAGCAGTTATTATACCTATTCATAATAATTTTAATTTTTGGTGCATGTGCTTATTCTGTATCAATTCCATTTATTAACCTTTTAAAATCATGTGATGCAGGGGAGAAATTTATCTCCATATTTAAAACTGCATATAGCTCACCAAGTGAACTATTTTTATATGTTTCAAATTGTTTTAAAAGTGTATTTAGTTTAATTTCAGAAAATTTTGGACATATTTATTTAAGTTTAATTGGTTTATTCTTTTTTGGTTTTTTATTTCCATTCTTGCTTATACAAATGTCAATTTACAATATAAGTTCAATACTTTATCAAAAACTTTCTATGAATATGGAAGTTAGTTATTTTCAAAATGGCATAAAAACATTAAAACATTCATTCTTATATGCTCTTGCAAACATACTATTTAATATACCTTTCTTTATAATTTTAGTTTTACTATTTGTGGTTTATCTACAAATTGCAACAACAATTCTTGGTTCAATATTAGGGCTTGTTGCATTATCTGCACTATTAATTATTTTAAGAGCACTGAAAATGTCTCTGTTCACTTGCTATACTGGATTTATGGTTGAACACAATTGCAGCCCATTTGTTGCATTTGGAAAAGGTTTTGTTAAACTTGCTAAACAGTTTTGGAAAGTTCTTTCAACTAGTATAATACTTCAACTCACAATTATTTTTGTAACAAGTTTCATTGCAGTATTTACATTCCTATCAGGACTTATAGTTTTAATTCCAGCAACTTTTGTTTTGCTTGCAACATACAATCTTGTTATATATCAAAACATTAAAGGTGAAAGATATTATCTTGGAAGCAACTTAATATTTAATCCAGTTCAATATAAGGTTAAACAAGAAGATTCACTAAACCAAACTAATCTTCCTGAAGAACCAACAGAAGTTATTCCAAAATTTAAAACAATTAGAAAAAAACGCAAAAAATCAAAATTAAATATTAAAAAATAAGGAAATTTTATGGAAGAAAATAATTTTACTAGACAAAATGAAAATCTAAATAATAATTCAACAAATCAAGCTCATATAAAAAAGAGAACTTTTTCTGAGATTGAACAAAATGCTGGTTCATATAATGTTGGAGCAAAAAAACAGCCGGCGATATCAAACTCTATGAGAGAATCTGCATTAAAAAAACTCAATGAATTAAATCCAGACATTAAGCTAGAACAAATTGAACAAGAAACTTTGTTAACAGCGAAAGCTGGAAATCAAAAAAAATATCAAAGGGGCAGTGACTCTAAAGTTAAAGTCATTTTTCTTGGTGGCATTGGTGAAATAGGAAAAAATATTACTGCACTTGAATGTGGTGATGACATGATCATCATTGATTGTGGTCTTGCTTTTCCAGGTGAAAATATGCCTGGCGTAGACCTTGTCATTCCAGACTTCTCATACATCAAAGAGAATGCCCATAAACTTAAAGGCATTGTAATAACCCATGGACATGAAGACCATATTGGAAGTTTGGCATATTTGCTTAAAGATGTTAAGGCTCCAATTTACGCTAGTCAAATAACTTTAACCTTAATTGATAATAAAATAAGAGAACATAAAATATCAGGCGTTAAAGGAGTTTGTGTTAAACCAGGATATAATGTTAAGCTTGGTGTATTTAATATTGAGTTTGTTAAAGTTAACCACTCAATACCGGGTGCTTTTGCATTGTCTATTGATTCACCTGCAGGAATAATTTTCCATACTGGTGACTTTAAAATCGACTATGAACCAATAGATGGGGAAGTTATTGATTTACCAAGAATTGCAGAAATTGGCAAAAAGGGTGTAACACTTTTACTTGCTGAGAGCACAAACGTTGAAAGACCTGGCTATACACCTTCTGAAAAAAGAGTTGGCGAAACTTTAGAGAGTGTATTTATGGATCACTCAGAAAGAAGACTTTTTGTTGCAACTTTCTCAAGTAACCTTTATCGTGTTGCTCAAATCATTGAACTTGCAATTAAATATAAAAGAAGAGTTGCTGTAATTGGAAGAAGCATGATTAATAATATTGATGCAGGAATGAAAATTGGTGCATTTAAATTTGATAAAAGCGTCTTTATTGATATAGAAAAAATTGCTTCACTTGATGATAAAAATGTACTCGTGCTTTCAACAGGAAGCCAAGGCGAACCAAGAAGTGCACTTTCAAGGCTTGCTAATGGAGAATTTAGCAGGGTTGAAATAGGTGATAATGATACAGTTATCTTTTCAAGTTCTCCAATTCCGGGCAATGAAAACATGATAAACAATGTTATTAACAATCTTTATAAAAAGGGTGCTATAGTAGTCTCTGAAAATGTTCATACCTCTGGTCACGCTTGCCAAGAAGAACTTAAAATTATTCACAATCTTTTAAAACCAAAATTCTTTATTCCAGTTCATGGTGAATATCGTCACTTAAAAGAGCATATTATGCTTGCTGAAAAACTTGGAATGTCAAAAATTAATTGTATAATTCCAGAAATTGGAAATGTTGTTGAACTCACAAAAAATTCTATGGCACTTAAAGGAAATGTTCAAGCTGGTGAACAACTTGTTGATGGCCTTGGCATTGGTGATGTTGGAAGCGTTGTACTTAGAGATAGAAAACTTTTATCAGAAGATGGACTTGTTATTGTTGTTATGGGTGTTAATGATTCTTCTGGCGAACTTATTAATGAACCATACTTAATCACTCGTGGCTTTATTTATAATGATGAGGCAGACAAGATTGTTGAAGAAGCCAAAGAAGTTTTGCATGACACTATTGCTGCAATGAACTTTAAAGAAAATCATGATTGGAATGATATTAGAAATTCTATAAGAAAACCTCTTAGAAATTTCTTCTATAAAAGAACTATGAGAACTCCTATGATATTGCCAATCATATTCAGAGTATAATATGGAACTTAAGTCAATTGAAGACAATGCAAAAAATTATGGCGTTCCTATAATTAGAACAGAAAGTCATAAAATTTTGGCAGAGCTTATAAAAAAATACAATCCTAAACATATATTAGAAATTGGCACAGCAGTGGGCTATAGTGCAATAACGATACTAAAAAACTGTGATGGGGACATAATAACAATTGAACACAATCCTAAACATGTAAAAACAGCAAAACAAAATTTAAAAAAAGAAAGACTCAATAACAGGTCAAAAATAATTGAAGGCGATTGCATGGTTGTGTTGGCAAAAATGATTTGTAAAAAAAAATATGAAAATTATTTTGATTTTATATTTTTAGATGGACCTAAAGCTCAATATAATTCAATGCTAAATATGCTACTTATCTTACTCAAATCAAATGGGATTTTTTTAGCAGACAATGTGCTATTTAGAGGTTATGTTTTGGGTGAAACTAATGCACCAACAAAAAGATATAAAACAATAATAAAAAGATTAAATGATTTTATAGAAAACTGCAAAAATTGCCCAGAATTTATTGAATTTTCATTAAATAATACAGAAGATGGTATGATTTTTGCTATAAAAAGGTAAAAATGAAAAACAGAAATATCGAACTTTTAGCTCCAGCAGGAGATATGGAAAAACTTAAAACTGCAATTCACTTTGGTGCTGACGCAGTTTATTTTGCCGGAAAAAATTATGGACTAAGAGCCTATGGCACAAATTTTGAAAATATGACTATAAAAGAAACTATGGATTATATTCATAGTGCAGGCAAAAAGGGTTATGTTACTCTCAATGTTTATGCAAGACATAATGACTTTGATGGCTTAAAAGATTATGTTCAAACCTTGGTAGATAGCAATGTTGATGCTGTTATCATATCTGACCTAGGAATATTTTCTTTTGTTCATGAAAATTTTCCTAGTCTTCCTATTCACGTTTCAACACAGGCAAACACAACAAACTTTATGGCTGCAAAAATGTGGCACAAACTTGGTGCTGAGAGAGTTGTGCTTGCAAGAGAACTTAATTTAGATGAAATCAAGCATATTAGCGATGAAAATCCAGAGCTTGAAATTGAAGCGTTTATACATGGTGCAATGTGTATAAGTTATAGTGGAAGATGTTTGCTTTCAAACTACTTAACTGGTAGAGATTCAAACCATGGTGAATGCGTTCAGGCCTGCAGATGGAAATATAGTTTAATTGAAGAAACAAGACCAGATGAAAAAATAGACATAACTGAAGACAGCAGGGGAACATATATTTTTAATAGCAAAGATTTATGCTTAATTGAACACATAGACAAAGTTTTTGATGCTGGTGTAAATAGTTTTAAGGTTGAGGGTAGAATGAAATCACCTTATTATGTTGCAACTGTTATTAACAGCTATAGAAGAGCGATTGACCACCTCATGGAATGTGAAAAGACAGGAAAACCATATAAATGCCCAAATGAGCTATTAGATGAACTTAATAAGGCGAGCCATAGAAAATATACAACAGGTTTTATGGTTTCAGACAATAATGTGACACAAAACTATGAAACATCTATTCAAGAACAAGATAGCAAGTTTATAGCAATAGTTTTAGATGTTAAACCAAATAAAATTTTAGTTGAACAAAGAAATAAATTTGCTGTGGGCGATGAACTTGAGGTGCTTTCACCATCTGATTGCTTTAGAAAAACTATAAAAGTCTCAAAAATGGAAAATGAAAATGGCACTGAGCTGACAGAAGCAAAAAATGTTCAACAAAAAATCTGGATTTATACTGACCTCAGTATTGAGGTGGGAGATATACTTAGAAAATAAAGGACAGGCAACTGTCTTTTTTTCTTTATTTCGTTATAATCCGACATATTATTTCATAAGCTTTCATATGGAGGAATGAAATGTTTTTATCAGGATTATTTGCACTGCTTGCTAAGTTATTTTTCTTTACAGGAAAGCTTGAAACAAAAAATGCTTTTGAAAAACCACTATCTAGTAATGATGAAAAAAAATATTTTACAGCTATGAAAGCTGGTGACAGCTCAGCTGAAGAAATATTGATTAAACACAATCTTAGACTTGTTGCTCATATTGCAAAAAAATATAAAAATTCGAATATAGAACTTGAAGACCTAATTTCAATTGGATCGATTGGGCTTATGAAGGCAATTAAAACTTTTTCTTATGAAAAAGGCAACAGTTTTTCAACATATGCCTCAAGATGTATTGAAAATGAAATTTTAATGACATTTAGAACAGATAAAAAGAATGTAAATGCAGTATACTTAGAAGATGTTATTTCAGTTGATAAAGATGGAAACAATTTATCTTTATTTGAAATATTACAAGATGGCAGCGAACCTATTGAAACACAAGTTGAAAACAAAATAGCATACAAAAAAATAGAAAAGGTAATACTAACAAAATTAAGTGAACGCGAAAGAGAAATAATAATTAAAAGATATGGACTCTGCGGCGAAATACCAAGAACACAAATTGAACTCGCTGAAGAAATGGACATCTCAAGATCATATATATCAAGACTAGAAAAGAAAGCATTAAATTTATTAAAAAATACATTTTTTGCTGAAAATTGATAAATTTTTACATTTTAACAATTAAAATAAAAATGTATTTTATATTAAAAATCCATATTTATATGCTCTGCTTGACAACTTATGTTTAAAAGTTTATACTATTTTTAGCCAGCTAGGCAATTACGCCGCAAGGTGAGGAAAGTCCGAGCATCGCAGAGCAATCACGCTTGATAACGTCAAGCCAAGGTAACTTGAGGAAAAGTGCAACAGAAAGATACCGCCACTTGTGGCAAGGGTGAAAAAGTGAGGTAAGAGCTCACTCAAAGTTATGGTGACATAGCTTTGCTGTAAACTCCGTGAGATGCAAGGTGTGGAACATATGGGCTGCTCGTCCGTTCCCGTGACCGCTGGAGCATGGCAGCAATGTCATGCCAAGATTGATGATTGCCTTAAATGACAGAACTCGGCTTATAGGCTGACTAAAACGCATACAATGTATGCGTTTTTATTTTTTATTTTTGAACATAATTAAATTATGCTAACTTATATCATTGTGCTTATTATAATATTTTTTTTAACAATTATTTGTCTTATAAATCTAGTAGAAAAAAAGACAATTAATTTTTGTTGCACAAATAATAAACAACTCTATAGTAAATTTTTAACGCATAAAGAAAAATATAACTATAATAAACTAACAAAATCAAAATGTGAAGATAAACTTTCATTAATTTTGAGTAATGATAAAAATTTAATGTTTTGTGAAAAGTATCTGTATAAGAAAAAAGGATTTTTGTTAACTCTTTCAAAATTTATTGATCTTAAAATCAATACAAATAAAAACACCTTTAGAACTAAAAATAACTTAGTATTAATCGAAGAAATCGCTTCAGTTATTGCAAACAGGGCATTAATTTCAAACGAATGCAATCTATTTAAAGAATACAATAAACTAAAGTATCAATATTCGTTAAAACAAAAAGAAGATAAAATTTTTAAGGTTCTACTGGCACAAAAACTAATTTTTATTTTATGTAACATATCTATAGAGCTTAAACAAATTTCTAAAGTTATAGTCAAATCAAAAACAACAAAAAAATTTAAAAAATATAAAAACCTAATATTAACCAACGCAGAAATTTATGGAATAAAAAAATACAACACAAATTCTTGTAAGATACTAATCAAAACAAAAGATAAGCCTGTTGATTCATTTAATATTTTAATTTCTGAACTTTTGAATGCAGAGCTTAAAATTAAAATTATTATTGAATACTTAACTGTAATGTTTTCATGAGCAAAATGCTTTACAAAAACTCGCTTATATGCTAAAATATTAAATGCAAAATAAGAGGGTATGCTATGGAAAATCTTTTTAGTGAAAACACAAAAAAATTAGCACCACTAGCAGAAAGACTTAGACCTGAAACTCTTGATGATTTTTTGGGTCAAGAACATCTAGTTGGGAAATATTCATTTTTAAGAAGAGCAATTTTAACTGATAAACTTGGCAGTTCAATTTTTTATGGTCCTCCAGGAACAGGAAAAACTACACTTGCCAGCATAATTGCAAAGCAAACAAACAGCTTTTTTGTTAAACTGAATGCTGTTTCAAGTGGTGTTGCAGATGTTAAAAAGGTAATAGCTGACGCCAAGGCGAATATGGAAATTTGTGGCAAAAAAACTTATCTTTTGCTTGATGAATGTCATAGATGGAACAAGGCTCAATCTGATTCAATGCTTGAGGCAATAGAAAAGGGATATATTATATTTATTGGTGCAACCACAGAAAACCCATTTATTTCAATGACAAGAGCTATAGTTTCTAGATGTAGAGTGTTTGAATTTAAACCTTTAACTAAACAAAATATTCTTTCAGCAATAAACAAAGCCTTGACAGACAAGGAAAATGGCTTTGGAAACTTGGATATAGAAATTGATGAAAAAGCAAAATCATATTTTGTTACAACTTCTGGTGGTGATGCTAGAATTGCACTTGGAAACTTAGAAATTGCAGTAATATCATCAGATAAAGTTAATGGAAAAATAATTATTAGTGAAGAAAATGCAAAAGAACTTTGCACTTCAAACAACAGAAGTATTGATGAAGATTTATACTTTGATATGCTTTCTGCATTTTGCAAAAGTTTAAGGGGTAGTGATGCTGATGCCAGCCTATATTGGGCTCACAGATTAATAGAATCTGGTTGCGATCCGCTTTTAATATTTAGAAGACTCTTGGCACATGCAAGCGAAGATGTTGGGCTTGCAAATTCAAATGCCTTGGTTGTTGCAAATAGTGCCATGCAGGCATATCTTCAAATGGGTGTTCCTGAAGGTCTTATTCCTATGTCTCATGCAATAATATATGTATGCATGAGCCCAAAATCTAATTCTGTTATAATTGCAATGCATGCTGCAAAGGAAGATGTTAAAAATACGTTTACAGGAGATGTTCCTGCACATCTCAAAAATTATAATTATTTAAATGAAAAAAGAGAAAAATATAAATATCCTCATGACTTTGGTGGCTATGTTGACCAACAATATTTGCCAGATGAAATTAAAGATCATGTGTATTATGTTCCAAGCAAAAATGGAAGTGAAGCCTCAATTCATCTTCCAGAAAATAAACTAAATAATTCAGATAAGGACAGCAAATAAATGTTAACACCAGAAGAAATACAAGAAGAAAAAGAATATCTTAAAAAAGTTATAAATATTTTAAAAGAAGAAATTGAAAATTATGAAAGCAAAGTTAAATTTTTATCAAACAACATTCAAGAACAAATGACATATGCTTGGGATAAAACAAACCGCCTTTCAGATACTGAATTTGTTTATGCTCTTGCAAACATTCAAAAGAGAAGTGTTTATGCAGAGAACGCAAACAAAAAAGTTAAAAGCTATAATAAAATGCTTAATAGTGCATACTTCGCAAGAATTGACTTTGAAGATAGTGAAGGAACTCTACCAATTTATATTGGAATCGCTTCTCTTCAACAGAATGAAGAATTTTATGTTTATGACTGGAGAGCACCAATTTCCTCAATGTTTTATAACTCAGAAATAGGTGACGCATCATTCACTATTGCCACTGGTGAAAAAGTATCTGGAAAGATAACTCTTAAAAGACAATATAAAATTTCTGGTGGAGAAATCAAAGAAATTTTTGATACTGATATTCAAGTTATTGATAGTGTACTCAAACTCATTTTATCTGCCAATGCAAGCAATAAAATGAAAAATATTGTTAGCACAATTCAAAAAGAACAAAATGAAATTATTAGAAAAAATGATGTTGATATTTTGGTTGTTCAGGGTCCTGCAGGCAGTGGAAAAACTAGCATTGCAATGCATAAAATAGCATATTTGCTTTATTCTGAAAGAGATAAAATTAATAACACAAACGTTATGATTTTATCACCAAATGAAATCTTTAACAACTATATTTCAGATGTTCTTCCAGAAATTGGTGAGGATAATGTTGTTCAAGCTACATATTTTGATTTTGCAAAAAGCTATGTAAGTGAGTTTGTATTTGCATCAAAACTTGAAGATGTATATGAAGTTATATATGCATCAGAAAAACGCAAAAATATACTTAAATTTAATGAAATTCGCTTTAAATTTAGCGATTTGTATGCAAAAATTATTGATGATTTTATTGAACAAAACAAACATAAATTTTTATCTATTGAAGAAATTGTTATTGGTGAAGACACTATTTTAAATGAAGAAGAAATAAAAGAAATTGTAATGAGCTTTGAAAGATCAAACGAAAGTTTATATTTAACTGGCAAAAAAATTATTGAAAAAGTTTATCTTGTTGCAAGCAAAAAAACACAAAAACATCTTTCACTTGAAAAACTAAAAAAACAAGCTCTTGATAATTTGACAAAAATAAAACTAAAAATTCCAGCATTTTTTAAAGAACTCTTTGCAAACAAAGAATCGTTTATTTCTTTTGTCGAAGCGGAAATAAAAAAATATGGAAGGGAATCTGAAAACTTTGATCTTGGCTCAATTTATGACCTTACAATAGAAAATATTTCTACCGACAAACTAGAGTTTCAAGACATTACACCATACATGTATTTTAAATCAAGAATTATTGGTATTGGTGCAAACAAAGTAATAAAATATGTACTTGTTGATGAAGCCCAAGATTATACACTTTTCCAGTATTACATCTTGAGCATGTTATTCAAAAATTCTAATATTACACTTCTTGGTGACTTAAACCAATCTATCTTACCATTTAATAATTATTCAAATTATGATGACATTATTTCTATATTAAAAAACACAAAAATTAATTCAACTGAATCTATTTGCGAACTTAACAGAACTTATAGATCAACTTATGAAATTAATCAATTTGCAAAAAATGTAATTAAATCTAATAATACGTATGATCAAATTGATAGACATGGCGATGAAATTGAAGTTATTAAACAAGAAGAATTTAATGCAGAAGAAATTTTAAAAGATGCAATAGAGATAAAAAAATCTTATAATACTGTTGCAATCATTTGCAAAAATATTGAAGAAACCTTATTATATAAGCAGAAGCTTGAAAATTTTTCCGATAGTTCAAAATTTAGAATAGTAACAAAAAATGACAATGTTTTTGTTGAAGACAAAATAATGATAATACCTTCTTATCTGTCTAAAGGCCTAGAGTTTGATGGGGTAATTATCAGCAATGCAAGTTCTGACTACTATTCACAAAATGAACGCAATTTATTTTATGTTGTGTTAACTAGAGCATTACACAAGCTTAAAGTTTATTATACAAAAGAATTTTCAACACTTCTTTCAAAGGACGAATATGAAAAAGATAGACATTAAAACCCTAAGTCAAAATTACAATCGTAATTTGATTAGGTCAACAGTTTCTACCAACATAGGAATCAATAATACTGAAAGATTGATTAAGGTTTATGGAAAGGGTGCAACCAGAATTGAACTTTTAAACAAACTTCAAAAGCAATCAAAGTTTAAGATTTATTGGTATGTGATTTTTATTATTTTGGGACTAGCATGTTTAGCAATTGATCCATCTGGCTGGTTTACTGTTCTTGACCTATTTATTGTTATGGTTAACATAGACCTTATTTCTAGGGGAAAACTTGCTGGTATATTCGTTGGAATAGCTGAATGCTTTCTTTATTCATTTATATGTTTACAATCATCACTTTATGGTGAGATTATAAAAAACCTTGGCATTTGTGTACCACTTAACATTTATTCTATAATAAGCTGGACACTTGCTAAAAAGAAAACTAAAAAAGAAAAATATAAAAAGACAGATGATGATGAAATCACAATAAAAAAACTCAGCAAAAAACAAATGCTGTTATATGGTTCAATCTTCTTGTGCTGTGTTGGAGCGACTTATGCACTATTAAAATTTGGATTAAATCAAAAAAATGCACTCATATTAGGTGCAATTTCACTTTCAATTACAATAATATGCAAAGTTTTGACAGCTCAAAGATTTATGAACTCTTGGATTGTTGGAATTTGCGGAGACATAATTTGCCTTTTAATGTGGGGACAGAGCATTATTCAATCCGGATTTGAGCTTGGGCAACTATCTATGATAGTTTATTATCTAGCATGTCTTTCAAATGATATTAACGCATATGGGCTTTGGAAGAATATGTATAGAAAAGTTGCTGTTAATGGCGGTGTGCTTCTTGCAAAACGAAAAGTTAACATCAAGAAAATTGCAAAACTTAGAAGACAATATAAAAATCTGCATTGGGATAGAGAGGTTGACACAACAAAAAATAGTTAATAAAAAATCCACGAAATTCGTGGATTTTTATTTAGTCTTTAAATCTGTTTTTCTGAAGAAATAGATGCTGGCATATATCCGTCAAACATAAAGTTATCTGAATAATCCTTCAAAAATTCTTCATCTTCAGCATTTTTAACTGAGCAAGTGAGAACAGGAATAACACCATAATATTTTTTTACATATTTATTTGGCATATCTTCACTGCAATAAACAATAAAGTTTGGCTGGCTAATTTTTTTGTTAAGTTTCATTCTCTTAAGTGAAAATCTTCTAACGCCAGTAATTTCCTTATCATGGAAAAAACTAGCCATTTGTCCACGTTTAACCTTTGGAGCATTCTTTTTAAACCATTCAAGTGAATATGGGTTGAATGAAGTTATTGCATATTCTCCGCCATAGCCTTGAAGTGCTTTCCAAACAGCTTTTTCAACTCCACCAACTTTTCCATAGTTTTTAACTTCAATAATAACAGGAACTTTTCCGTCAATAGTTTCTAATGCTTCAGAGAGAGTAGGGATTTTTTCTTTTGTTCCAGCTAAGGTGAATTTTGAAATTTCTGCATAGGTGTGATGAGTAATAAATCCATCTTTGCCAGTCATTCTTGCAAGTTTTTCATCGTGGAAAAGAACAACTGTTCCATCATCAAGTGCTGTTACATCAATTTCAACTGGCACTTTTACTTTTATTGCTTTTTTTATTGCAGAGAGTGAGTTCTCTGGACTTTTTTCGTCAAATAAACCTCTGTGGGCGATAGGTGATTTTACAATCCAAGATTCATAAATATTCATCATTATCTCCTAGTTTTATAAATCTATTTATCCATAGTAATTCTATGTTAGTATATTTATTTTTGAAAAGCTTGTCAACAAAATGAATTTGTTTTTGATATTTATTTGATGTTATTACTAATTTATGTGGCTTTTTATGCATTTATGATTGATTTATTTTGGGGTTTAGTTTAATATAGTCATATGGAAAAAACCTTAGACAACATTCGAAATTTCTCAATTATCGCACACATTGACCATGGCAAAAGCACTCTTGCTGATAGACTTATGGAAGTTACAGGAACTGTAGCAAAGCGTGACAGCAAAGAGCAACTTTTAGATTCTATGGATATTGAAAGAGAGCGTGGAATAACAATAAAACTTGCACCAGTAACAATGAAATATGAAAAAGATGGCAAGGAATACACTCTAAATCTTATTGACACCCCAGGACATGTTGACTTTACTTATGAAGTTTCAAGATCACTTGCAGCCTGTGAGGGTGCACTTCTTGTTGTTGATGCAACTCAAGGCATTCAAGCACAAACACTTGCAAACTTTTATTTAGCTTTTGAAAATAATCTTGAAATTTTGCCCGTCATTAACAAAATGGATTTGCCATCAGCAAGACCAGCTGAAGCAAAAGAGGAAATTGAAAAAATTATAGGCATTCCTGCAGATGATGCAGCCTGCATTTCTGCAAAAACAGGTTTAAATATTAAAGATGTACTAGACCAAATTGTGGATAAAATTCCAGCACCAAAAGGAGATAATGAAGCTCCTCTTCAAGCTTTAATATTTGATAGCTATTATGATAATTACAAGGGTGCTGTGTGTCTTGTTAGAGTTAAAAATGGTGAAGTTAAAACCGGAAGTAAAATAAAGATGCTTCAAACTGGCAAAGAGTTTGAAGTTGTTGAAGTTGGTATTTTTAAGCCAAAAATAGAAAGAACCGAAATTCTTAAAGCAGGTGATGTTGGATATATATCTGCAAGCATTAAAACAGTTAGTGATATTAAGGTTGGTGACACTATAACCGAAACAGCAAGACAAGCAGAACCACTCCCAGGATATAGAAATATTCAACCAGTAGTTTACTCTGGCATATTCCCAATAGACGGCGATAAATACAATGCATTAAAAGATGCCTTAGAGAAAATTAAACTATCTGACTCTTCTCTTATTTATACACCAGAAACATCTGTTGCACTAGGCTATGGCTTTAGATGTGGATTTTTAGGTCTTTTGCATCTTGAAATTATCACTGAAAGGTTAGAGAGAGAATTTAACCTAGATGTTATCACCACAATGCCAAGTGTTACATATAAAGTATATAAACGCAACGGCGAAATGGAAGAAATTTCAAATCCAATTGATATGCCTGAAGGTGATCAAATAGATTATACTGAAGAGCCTTTTATTAAGGCAGAAATCTTTGCACCTTCTGAATATGTTGGTGCCATTATGGATTTGGGAATTAGCAAAAGGGGAGAATACAAAAACCTTCAATATCTCTATGATAATCGTGTTCAAATTGATTTTGAACTTCCACTAGCAGAGGTTGTGTTTGACTTTTTTGATAAACTTAAGTCTGCAACTCATGGCTACGCAAGTTTAGACTATGAAATCTCTGAATATAAACGAAGTGATATGGTTAAGGTTGATATGCTTTTAAATGGTGAACCATGCGACGCACTATCTATGATCGTTCATAGAACTAGAGCCTATGAAAGATCTAGGTCAATTACTGAAAAACTTAAAGAAGTAATTCCTAGACAATTATTTGAAATTCCTATTCAAGCAGCTATTGGTGGCAAAATTATTGCTAGAGAAACTGTTAAAGCACTCAGAAAAGATGTTATTGCCAAGTGTTATGGTGGCGACGTAACCAGAAAACGTAAGCTTCTTGAAAAACAAAAAGAGGGTAAAAAGAAAATGAAAAAGCTTGGAAGTGTAGAACTTCCTGGTGAAGCATTCCTTGCAATTCTTAAAACTGACCAAAATTAAAAACAAAAATAAAGGCTTGAAAAATTTTTTAATATCATTATAATTAAAATATTAATACAGCTTTTTAGGGGAAAATTATGTCTATAAATGATACTGGATTAAATATTGTTGAAAATAACAAAAATAACTTGAGCATATATGTTCATATTCCTTTTTGCAACTCAAAATGTGCATATTGCTCATTTGTTTCAGTTGTTGGAAATGATGAAGAGAAAAAACGTTATTTTAACGATTTAGTGACAGAAATAAAACTTCAGTCTAAAAATTATAGACAGTTTTACTCTGTTGGAAGCATATACATTGGTGGCGGAACGCCTTCTTGCCTTGACTATTATTATATTAGAGACCTGCTTTCATCAATTTATAAAAACTTTTCTGTTAAAAACACAGCAGAAATTACAATTGAACTTAATCCAGGAACTATCGATAAAAATAAAGTTAGGGAATATATCCTTTCTGGTGTAAATAGATTTAGTGTAGGATTGCAATCAACAAATCCTAAAATTTTAAAAAGCATGGGCAGAACCCACACTCCAGAAGATTTTGACTCTGCAATAACAACAATTCGTGAGTTTGGAATAAAAAATATAAGTGCAGACATGATTATTGGATATCCAAAGCAAACTCTAACTGATGTTAAAGAAACATTGATGTATTTAATTAGTAAAGATATACCTCATATTTCAATTTATATGCTACAAGTTGAAGATGGCACAGCTCTTAAGAAAATGGTTGATAATAATGCTATTGCTCTTCCAGAAGAGGACTTAGTTATAAAAATGTATAACTTTGTTAGTGAAGTTTTAGCTGAAAGAGGATACACTAGATATGAACTTTCAAACTTTGCAAAACCAACATTTGAATCTTTCCACAACAAGATTTATTGGCAAAGAAAAGATTATTTAGGTTTGGGACTTGCTGCACATTCTTATATTAGTGGCACAAGATTTTCAAATACTGAAAGTATGGAAGAATATACAAGACTTCTTGAAACTGTAGAGCAACTTCCAACAGTAATGAGTAAAACTTTAACTATAGAAGAAAAGAAAGAAGAAGCAATAATGTTATCGCTCAGAACTGCTGAAGGACTAGACCTTGAGGCATATACTGCAGAATTTGGTGAAAACTTCCTTGCCAAAAAGAAGTCATTAATCGCAAAACTAATAGAAGCAAACTTTTTAAAACTTGTGAACAATCACTTGGTTTGCACACAAAAGGGATTTTTAGTTCTAAATCAAATAGTTTTGCAGCTCTGCTCATAATAACGCAAAAAAAACAGCCATTATGGCTGTTTTTTTATTAATAATTATATAAATTATTAACTGCATTCACTGTGCTGCAAGATATTACAACACCAAAGATAATTCCAAGAATAATCTCAATAACAAACATTATAATCCAGCCCTTTAAAAATGTCTTTTTCTCATAATCATCATTATAAAGAACGAGTCCTATAACTAGCCCAATTAGTCCAAGTAGTCCTAAAGCAGCACCAACTCCTGTCTTTGAAGTTTTGTTTTGATTATTAGAATTATTTTGGTTTTGTGATGAGCTCACTTGATTTTCTTCGTTTTCCATAAATTTCTCCATAGTCCACTATTTAGTGAAGAAAATCTTAATATTTAACAAAAAAAATGTCATAAAGTTGTTGACATTTTTTTTTAGCAGTAATATACTGCATATTGTTAGCACTCAGAATATGAGTTTGCTAACAAAAGGTATATTTATTTGCCAATCGTATATAATAGATATAGAGGTAATAAATGGATTTAAGTGAAAGAAAAAAGAAAATTCTAAGTGCGGTTATTGAAACAAACATAAAAAGCGATAGGGCAGAGGCAGTGTCTAGCAAGTGGCTTCAAGAAGAATATTTGCCAGAACTTAGCTCTGCAACCATTAGAAATGAACTTAACGCACTTGAGGAAATGGGATATTTAACACATCTTCACACATCATCTGGCAGAGTTCCAACCAAGGAAGGCTATGAAAAGTATACTCATGAGCTTATGGAAGGCAAAAAACTTACGCAAAAAGAAAAAGAAGTAATTAAATCTAATTTTTCTAATAAACTTGTTTCAATCAGCGATATAATAGAAAGATCAGCAAAAACCATTGCCAAAGCAACAAACTATGCTTCTATTGTTTACACAGACAAAAATGAGAATGCAATAATTAAAGATATTAAACTTTACCCTGTAAGCAAAACAACACAACTTGTTGTGGTTGTGACTAATGAGAGGGTAATAAACGAAATTGCAAACCTTGGCACAAATGATGAAAATGACCTGAATGCTGCATCAGGAATTTTGAAAGATTTGTTTGAAAATAGGCCAATCTCTGCTATAACAGATCAAAAGTTTAGAGATAAGGTTGTTACAAAAGAACTTCAAAAGTATAAATTTGTGTTTGATAGGGTGTTAGAGATAATAGAGTCAAACAACAATAACTATAAAGGCAATGTTTCAGTTGCAGGAAAAGAAAAACTTATTGATTATCCAGAATTTAATGATGCTGAAAAAGTTAAAAAAGCTGTCAGCGTATTTGAAAGCAATGATTTGTTGTTGCCACTAATCAAAAATGGCAATGACCTAGAAATTTCAATCAATGTTGGAAGCAGCGAAGATGGACTTGAAGATTGTTCAATAATCACAGTTTCTTGCAATGTTACTGGAGACCAAAAAATCACAGCTGGTGTTATTGGTCCAATGAGAATGGACTATTCAAAGGCCATTTCGGTTTTAAAAGAAGTTGCCGAAACCATAGAAGATGCAATAGGAGGCGATGAAGAATAAATGAACGAAAAAGAAAAAAAATGCTGTCATGGCGAAACTCAAGGGCAATGCAAATGTCATGAAGAGACTAATGAAAACGGCAAATGCGAAAATAAAAAGGAATGCAAGCATAATGATTTAGACAAAAAAGTTAAGTCTCTTGAAGCTGAACTTGCAAACACTATGGCACTTGCAAATGAATATAACACAAAATGTTCACAATATTTAAACACTGCAACATACTACAAAAATCAGTGTGAAGAAGCAAAAAAAGACTTTGAACGTTTTAAAGAACGCAACAAAAACATAGAAACAGAGGCAAAACAAAAGGCAAATGAATTGGTTGTTAAACAGCTTTTGCCAGTGCTAGACGATTTTGATGGAGCAATTAGAACTGTTTCACCTGAAGTTATGCAAGGTTTTGTAATGATTTATAGTTCAATGCAAAGCATACTCAAAGAACTTGGTGCAACAGAAATTGTATGCAAGGGCGAAAAGCTTGACCCAGAAAAACACAATTGTATAGATACTGTTCTTTCAGATAATCCTGAGCAGGACGGAATAATTGCTAATGTTTATCAAAAAGGCTACATTTTTGCAGATAGTGGTGAAGTTATCAGACCTGCAAATGTTAGTGTTTATAAGGCATGACACCAAATAAACCAATAAATTCTAATCTTTGGGCTAGCAGTGCAAAATAGTTTGCATAAAAATAAAAATTAAAAATTAATTTTCTAATAAGGAGATAATAAATATGGCAAAAATTATAGGAATTGACCTTGGAACTACAAACTCATGTGTAGCTATCATGGAAGGCGGTGAACCAACCGTTATCACAAACCAAGAGGGAAGCAGAACAACACCATCTGTTGTTGGCTTCACAAAAGACGGAGAAAGACTTGTTGGACAAGTTGCAAAAAGACAAGCAGTTGCAAATCCAGAAAACACAATCCGTTCAATTAAAAGCAAAATGGGCGAAGACGCAAAAGTTTCTGCTGGCGGAAAAACATACACACCACCAGAAATCTCAGCAATGATTCTCTCAAAACTTAAAGCAGATGCAGAAAAATATTTAGGTGAAACGGTAACTGAAGCAGTTATCACAGTTCCAGCATACTTTAATGACTCACAAAGACAAGCAACCAAAGATGCAGGTAAAATTGCTGGATTAGAAGTTAAAAGAATAATCAACGAACCAACCGCTGCTGCTCTTGCATATGGTCTAGATAAAGCAGGTGAAGGTGACGGACAAAAGATTTTGATTTATGACCTTGGTGGTGGAACATTCGATATTTCAGTTCTTGAAATTGCTGACGGCGTTTTCCAAGTTTTAGCTACTGGTGGAAACACACACCTAGGTGGAGACAACTTTGATGAAGTAATCATTAACTACTTAGTAGACGAATTCAAAAAGAGCGATGGCATTGACCTTTCAAAAGATAAAATGGCAATGCAAAGACTTAAAGAGGCTGCAGAAAAAACAAAAATTGAGCTTTCTTCACTCACACAAAGCTCAGTTTCACTTCCATTTATTTCAGCTGACGCTACAGGCCCAAAACATCTTGAAATCAACATTACTCGTGCAAAATTTGAAAGCATGATTGAAGACTATATCAATGAAACAATTGATTTAACAAAAAAAGCACTCAAAGACGCAAAACTCACAGTTAACGATGTTGCAAAAATCATCATGGTAGGTGGTTCAACAAGAATCCCTATGGTTATTGATAAGGTTAAAGCATATATTGGCAAACAACCATTCACAGGCATTAACCCAGATGAATGTGTTGCTGTTGGTGCAGCTATTCAAGGTGGCGTTTTAGCTGGTGATGTTAAAGATGTACTTCTTCTTGACGTAACTCCACTTTCACTTGGAATTGAAACCATGGGCGGTGTTATGACAAAACTTATTGACAAAAACACAACAATTCCAACCTCAAAAACTCAAGTATTCTCAACAGCAGCAGACAACCAACCAGCTGTAGATATTCACGTTCTTCAAGGTGAAAGAGAATTTGCTGCAGACAACAAAACTCTTGGCAGATTCGAGCTTTCTGGAATCGCTCCAGCACCACGTGGCATACCACAAATTGAAGTTAAATTTGATATTGATGAAAATGGAATTGTTCATGTTACTGCAAAAGACCTTGGAACAGGCAAATCACAAGATATCACAATAACAGCATCATCAAATCTTTCTGATGCAGATATTGACAAAGCTATCAAAGAAGCTGAAATGTATGCAGAAGAAGATAAGAAGAGAAAAGAAGTTGTTGATAACAAAAATAGCCTAGACCAATTGGTTGCAGGCATTGAAAAGGTGCTTAGAGAGAGTGGCGACAAGATTTCTGAAGAAGACAAAACAAGACTAAATGCCGCAACAGAAAAAGCTAAAGAAACACTAAAAACTGCTAGTGACGCAGAAACTCTTAAAACAGAACTTGATGAACTCACAAAAGTTTCAAATGAAATTTTCACAAAACTTTATCAAAATGCAAACCCTAATGGCGGGGCAGGAACAGATGGCACAAACGGCGGAAACGCTGATGGAAACGGAAGTTCTGACCCTAACAACTTTGGTGACTTCACAACAAAATAGTAATAAATTTATAACAAAATGATAAGCCCTAATGGGCTTATCTACTTGTTTTTAAGGAAAAATATGGCAAAAAATTATTATGACATTTTAGGCGTAAGCAAATCGGCTTCAGATGAAGAAATTAAAAAAGCCTATAGAAGCTTAGCCAAAAAATATCACCCAGATCTAAACCAAGGCAATAAAGAAGCGGCAGAAAAACTGAAAGAAGTAAACGAAGCATATAGTGTGCTAAGTGATAAAACCAAAAAACAAAATTATGACACTTATGGCTCAGCTGATGGCCCACAGGGCTTTGGTGGAGCAGGTGGTGGCTTTAGTGGTTTTAGTGGCTTTGGTGATTTTGGTGACTTTGGCGACATTTTTAGCAACATTTTTGGCGGTGGTGGTTTTGGTGGCGGCAGAAGCCGAGCAAATCGTGCCACTCAACCTATGCAAGGTGATGACATTCAAGTAAAAATCAAGCTTTCATTTGTGGAGGCTGCTTTTGGCTCTAAAAAATCAATAAATTTAGTTAGAAGCGAAACATGTTCTGATTGCCACGGCTCTGGTGCAAAAAATGGTTCATTTGAAACCTGTCCAAAATGTAAAGGAAATGGTTCTATAAGGCAAGCTCAAAACACACCATTTGGTCAAGTAGTAACAGAGGGTGTTTGTCCAGACTGTCACGGAACTGGCAAAAAAATCAAAGAAAAATGTCCAAAATGTGGTGGAAATGGCTCAACTAGAGAAAATAGAACCATTGAAATTAACATTCCGGGAGGCATAGCAAACGAACAAATCTTAACTTTAAGAGGTCAAGGCGAGGCTGGCAGAAACGGTGGGCCAGCAGGAGATATGCAAATCTTGATTCAAGTAGAAAATCACAAACTCTTAAAGCGTGAAGGCTTTGATGTGTTTGTTGATGTTCCAATCTCATTCACTGAAGCACTTCTTGGTGGAAAAGTTAAAGTTCCGGGAATCAATGAAACCTTAGAGCTTACCATTCCAGAACTAACTCAAACTGGCACAATCTTGACTATTAAGGGTAAGGGAACAAAAGTTCTAAACAAACAAGTATTTGGTGACCTTTATGCAAAAGTGGTTGTTGAAATGCCAAAATCACTCGACAAAAAGCAAAAAGCTCTTGTTAAAGAGCTTGAAGAAAGCATAGGAAAAAATCAATACAGCAAAAAGAAACAGTTTAATGATAAATTATAAAAAAAGATATTGCGATAGTGCAATATCTTTTTTTTATGAAATAGATTCTTCGACTTCGCTCAGAATGACATATATTTGTCATGTTGAGCAGGACAAAGTCCGTTGTCGAAACATCTCGTCTTATTAAAAACTATTTTTATTTTTTCTCGCTCTCATAAAGGCTGTCAACATAGCCCGCAACTTTAGTTTGATTACTTTCGTTTAGAGAAGTAAATTTATTAATAACCTTACTTTGTTCATTAGGCATATTTTCTAAATTAATTCTACTTTCTCTGCCAATTAAATAATCTACACTTACACAAAAATAGTCTGCCAATTTTATTAAATTTTCTATACTTGGTTCAGCATCTCCACTTTCCCAGTTATAGTAAGTTGTGTACTTTATTGATAAATCAATTGCAACTTGTCTTTGACTTTTTCCAATTTTATTTCTTAGTATACTTAAATTTTTAACCATAAATTGTCCCCATA
>CATLBG010000008.1 GCA_949878595.1 uncultured Clostridia bacterium | reverse complement strand
TATATCTCTCATTTTCTCTTCAATTTCTTTTTTCTTTAGATTATCTACCTCAAATGAATACTCAGCCATAAGCTCATTCAATTGCAATTTTAAATTGTTACTATAAACAATCCAAACACAATCTTCATAATATTTCTTTTCATTCATTTCATCTTCAGCAGACCTTGCACCCTGATTAATAATATCTGCAATAACAGAAATATCTTCACCAGCATAATTAGCCATAACTTTTTGAATTAAACTTTCTGAATTTGATTTTTCTTTTTCAGATTTTATTACATTATATATTTCTCTTCTGCTTCCAGAAAATAAGTATGTTATATCAGTTTTGAAGTAAGCATATGGTTTTTCATGTATCATTGCAAATAAAATATACTTTTCAGCCTTAACAACAATATTATCAGGTTCTTCTGGTTCTGCTAAAGTTTCTCTTGCCTCTAATTTTGAAGTATTTAACATTCTGCTCTTTATTTCTATTCCAACTTCTTTGCCAGCAAGTTTATTTTCCAATTCTCTTCTAATAAAATCAACATTCGTCTGAGCAATTTCGCCAACCATTGGAATATATAATTCTCTTTCAACACTATCAGATATTGTGGCAAGAATAATTATTGCTTCATTCAAATACTTAACTCTACCATCAACACTAGATAAATCATATTTAGATTTAGTAAATTTGAGCTTAAACTCAACAAGTGGAAGAGCCTCATCTAAAATTTTTTGATATCCTTCTCTGCCATAAGTTTTAATAACATCATCTGGATCAAACTTATCAGGAAGCTGAACAACCATAACATCAAGCCCGTTTTCTTTTAGTATATCAAGCCCACGAAGTGTTGCATTTTGCCCAGCTGAATCACCATCATAACAAATATAAACTTTATCAGCAAATCTTTTAATAAGTTTTGCCTGAGCCCCAGTCAGTGCCGTCCCCATACTGGCAACTGTCATTGTAAAACCTGCTTTGTGGAGCGAAATCGTATCCATGTAGCCTTCAACCACAATAACATAAGGTATTGGTCCATTTTGTCTTTGTTTTTTTAAATAATTTATTGCATAGAGTGTATTTCTCTTATTAAATAACTCGGTTTCTGCAGTATTTAAATATTTTGCAAACTCAGGTTTATTTTCAAGTATTCTTCCACCAAACGCAACAACATCGCCATAAATATCAATAATTGGAAATATAAGTCTATCTGATTGAGGATCATAAAGTTTATTTTCTTTCTTTTTTACAACTCCTGCTGCAAGCATTTCTTCTTCTGTGTAACCGAGAGACTTCAAGTGATCAATAAGATCAGTAAATCCATCTGCAAAACCCAGTCCAAACCTTGTTGCAAGTGAATCAGAGATTTGTCTTTTTTTCATGTAATCTAAAGCCTTTTTTGCATAATAATTAGATAAATTATTATGATAATGCTTAGCAGTTTCTTTCATTAAACTTAAAAGTCTATCTTTTCTTTTTTTTGCTTTGGCAATATCTGTTCCATTAGATCTTTCAAGGTCATTTGGAATTTCCATATTTGCCCAACCCGCTAAAGTTTTAACTGATTCCATAAAAGTTTGTGATTCAATTTGCTGAACAAACTGAATTACAGTTCCACCAACATGGCAGCCAAAGCAGTAAAAGAAATTGTCTATATCATTAACACAAAGAGATGGTGTTTTTTCGCCATGAAATGGACATCTACACCAATAATATCTACCTCTCCTCTCTAAAGTAGCATATTTTGAAACAACAGAAACAATATCATTTCTTTGAATTACTTCTTTTACAAAATCGTCAAATGATTCTCTTTCCATTATTCAACCTCACGAATAATTTTATAGCAAATTGCATACAATAATATATTTCGCAAAAAATTAAAAAAATCCTTTAAAATAAAAAAAGATATTAAAAAAAATGGACATTTTTCCATTTTTTAATTATTAATCAAGAATGAATAAGGCGATTTTTGTATATTAATTAATAATTCTTAATTCTTGATTATTAAATAACTTTGTCCCTCCCTCCTTAACAATCCACCCACACCCCCGTGATGCACTCATTATAACATGAAAAAAGGGTCTTGTCATAAGACCCTGACAAAAAATTCAAATTCTTCAATATGGCTAAAACTAACAAAATATATTTTTAAATTCTGCCTAAAAGTTTATCTATTGAAACATCTAAGTAATCCGCTATTGCAATTAAGTTTGAATAAGTTGGTAAAATTCCAGTTGCCCATCTATCTAAACTACTATGAGATATTCCTAAATCTTCACATAACTTTACTTTTGTTATGTTTTGTGCCTTCATAATATTTCTCATAATAGAATAAAAATTAATTTTATAATTTTTATTAAAAGAACAATTAAATTCATCTGTCTTTTTCTCAAAATAATCAAGTGAAGAAGAGAAATAATCCACAATCATAAGTGCGTTCTGAATTGTTGGATTATACTTCTTCAAATTATAAATAGTTCTTGGCTTTAAATTAATTAGTTTAGAAAATTCTGCTCTTGATATGTTTTTATCTTCTAAAATTTCATTTAATGTTTCAACAAAATACAACATAAACACCCCTACATCTAACAATAATTTTAGATATTATGTGAAAAAATACTTGTTTTCGCTACATGTAGGGTTGTATAATAAAGTTATATAAAAAAATTACATAGGAGAAAAATATGTTAACAGAATTAAATTTATTACATGAACTAGAAAAAGACATTTATGATGCCTTTGCAGATGGGTGTAGAACTAAAAAAGAAGAATCAATTAACAAAAGAATTATAATTAGAGAGTGTGAACTTAAATGTTCATTTAACAAATATCAAAAAGAAATATATGAAAAAATTATTAACCTTAAAAATGAACTTAATGAGCATGAATGCATAAGGCTTATTAATTATGTCTTGGAAAATTATACAAATAAGAAAAATATTAAAAAAATATAAAAATAGACAAATTTATAAAGGTTGAGATTCTTTAACTTTCCTCAGAATGACATAAAATTTATCTTATTGAGCTTGTTGAAACATCTAGTCCACAAAAAACTTACTTTAGTTTTTTAAGGCTAATATTTTTCGGATATGGTTAAAATGTCAAAATAAAAATAGATTATATTGCTATAATCTATTTTTTATAATTAATAATTAAATTAGTATACATGGCAAAAACCTGAACATTATATTTCAGGTTTTTGTCATATTAAATTTATTTCAAAAGCTAATTTGTTTTGGTTCGCGTGCTATAAACCAATCCCATATTAAGCTCTTGGATTTTTAATGTTTGCTTGTGCAGCAGCAAGTCTTGCAATTGGAACTCTGAATGGTGAGCAAGAAACATATGTGAGGCCTACTTTGTGGCAGAACTCGATTGTTGATGGATCACCACCATGCTCTCCGCAGATGCCAAGTTTCATACTTGGACGAGTTTTTCTTCCAAGAGTTGCAGCCATTTCAACAAGTTTGCCAACACCAGTTTGGTCAAGTTTTGCAAATGGATCAAACTCATAAATTTTGTTTTCATAGTATGAATGTAAGAACTTGCCAGCATCATCTCTTGAGAAACCAAATGTCATTTGAGTAAGGTCATTTGTTCCAAATGAGAAGAATTCAGCTTCTTTTGCAATCTCATCAGCAGTAAGAGCTGCTCTTGGGATTTCAATCATAGTTCCAACTTCATATGGAGCTTGCTCTTTTGTTAAACCATTTTCGCTAAGAACAGCTTCAGCAGTTGCTACAACTACATCTTTAACAAATTTAAGCTCTTTAACTTCACCAACAAGTGGAATCATAATTTCTGCAACTGTGTTCCATTCTGGGTGATTCTTTTTAGTATTGATAGCTGCTTGCATAACGGCTCTTGTTTGCATTTCTGCAATTTCTGGATATGTTACAGCAAGACGGCAACCTCTGTGACCCATCATTGGGTTGAACTCTTTAAGAGATTCAATGATGTTTTTAATTTGCTCTACTGTTTTGCCTTGAGATTTTGCAAGAAGTGCAATATCTTCTTCAGCTGTTGGAACGAACTCATGTAGAGGTGGATCAAGGAATCTGATTGTTACATCTCTTCCTTCCATAGCTTCATATAAACCTTCAAAGTCTGATTGTTGCATTGGAAGAAGCTTAGCAAGAGCTGCTTTTCTTTGCTCGACTGTATCTGAACAAATCATTTCACGGATTACTGGAATTCTATCTTCTTTAAAGAACATATGCTCTGTTCTGCAAAGACCAATACCATCAGCACCAAATGCAAATGCTTGTTTAGCATCTTTTGGAGTATCTGCATTTGTTCTAACTTTAAGAGCTTTATATTTATCAGCCCAACCCATAATTCTGCCGAAGTAACCAGAGTTAACATCTGCAGGAACTGTTTTGATTTCTTCAGCGTAAATTTTTCCTGTTGAGCCATCTAAACTCATCCAGTCACCTTCTTTGAAGGTTACGCCATTAATTGTAATAACTTTCTTTTCTTCGTCAATAGCAACTTCATTGCCATTTCCACAACCAGATACGCAGCAAGTTCCCATACCACGAGCAACAACGGCTGCGTGTGATGTCATACCACCACGAACTGTTAAGATACCTTGAGCATATTGCATACCAACGATATCTTCTGGAGATGTTTCAAGACGAACAAGAACAACTCTCTTCTCGCCTTTGTTTTTAACCCAATTAACAACATCTTCTGCTTCAAATACAACTTTTCCAGTTGCAGCACCAGGAGATGCATTTAAACCAATAGCAATTTCTTTTGCTTGTTTTAATGCAGTTGCATCAAATTGTGGGTGCAAAAGTTGGTCAAGAGATTTTGGATCAATCATAGAAACAGCTTGTTTCTCATCAATCATACCCTCATCAACAAGGTCACATGCAATTCTAAGAGCAGCTGCTGCAGTTCTCTTACCATTTCTGGTTTGAAGCATGTATAATTTGCCTTCTTGAACAGTAAATTCCATATCTTGCATATCATGGAAGTGATTTTCAAGTTTTGTTGCTGTGTCAAGCAATTGCTCATAAACTGCTGGGTTATGCTCTTTAAGTGATGTTTCAACCTTTTCTGGAGTTCTTACACCAGCAACAACATCTTCGCCTTGTGCGTTCATTAAATATTCACCCATAAGTCCTGGTTCACCAGTTGCTGGGTTTCTTGAGAATGCAACACCAGTTCCTGATGTTTCACCCATGTTACCAAATACCATGGTTTGAACGTTTACGGCTGTTCCCCATGAATATGGGATATCGTTCATTTGTCTGTATACATTAGCTCTTGGGTTGTCCCATGATCTAAATACAGCTTTAACAGCACCCATAAGTTGCTCTTTTGCATCTTGTGGGAAATCTTCGCCAATTGCAGCTTTATATGTTGCTTTGAAATCGGCTACAAGTTCTTTAAGATCATCAACTGTAAGTTCTACGTCAAGTTTAACACCTCTCTTTTCTTTAAGAGCGTCAATTTTAGCTTCAAATTCTTTCTTTGAAACTTCCATAACAACGTCAGAATACATTTGAATGAATCTTCTATATGAGTCATAAGCAAATCTTGGGTTGTTTGTCTTTTTAGCAAAGCCTTCTACTGAAACATCATTTAAGCCAAGGTTAAGGATTGTATCCATCATACCAGGCATTGATGCTCTAGCACCAGATCTAACAGAAACCAAAAGTGGCTCTACTGGATCACCAAACTTTTTGCCATTGTCTTTTTCAAGCCAAGCAATGTGCTCTTCAATTTGTTTTTGAATTTCATCATTAATTTGTCTACCATCTTCATAATA
Source organism: uncultured Clostridia bacterium (assembly GCA_949878595.1). Taxonomy (GTDB): domain Bacteria; phylum Bacillota; class Clostridia; order Christensenellales; family UBA1242; genus RGIG1681. The sequence goes on along the minus strand of CATLBG010000008.1, from coordinate 19,285 downwards.
CTTTGTGCAAGCTTCGGTAGATACTGTGAAACCATTAGGAACTGGGAATCCAAGTCTTGCCATTTCTGCAAGGTTTGCACCCTTTCCACCTAAGATTTCACGCATGTCTTTGTTGCCTTCGGCAAACTTATAAACATATTTTTGCATAAAAAATCTCCTTATGAAATATGCGGTGGTTTCTCCACCAGCTAAAACGATTATAGCAAAGCAAAATCTTTAATGCAATTGATTTAAGCAACTTTTTTAAATTTAAGCAAATAGCACAAAAAAAACGAGCCCTATGCCCGCTTTTTATTTTAAATATTATTCACCCATTCCATTTTTTGAAGAAAGAAGTGCAACTTCTCCTCTTTTTGACACAACAAACTCGGCTTCACATTTTTCGCACTTAAGATAAATGCTTCCATTTTTAAGTTCTGTTGGCTCAGCATAAAAATAAAGTGGTTCTTTTTTTAAATTATATTTTTCCTTTTTATACTGATAAAGCTGCTGAGCATGTTTGTTATCTGCATAAAACTTTGGAGAAAATGTTTTTGTATCTTTATTAAAAAACTTTTCAATAAGTTTATATTTTAATTCACAACATGGACATGGAATGTCATTTGGAAATGTTTTTATATCTATTGCCATATAATTGCCTCTCTATATATTAATTTTACCAAAATTAATGCACAAAGTCAATAGCAAACAAAAACTACAAATCTTATAAATCTATAGAAACTTTTTTATGGTTTCAATTTCTTCGTCTGTTAGAAGTCTAAAGTTTTTAACCAATAGTGTTATAATTGAGACAAGATCATTTCTAGATAAAAATTTAAGTGTGCTAAGATTTTCAAGTTTGGTGCTATCAATATTTGAAAGAATTGCATACTCGCCTTTTGTGAGCTCTAGATATTCATTTTTGTTTGAACATCTGCCACAAATCAATCCATTATAGTCATAAGAAAATGCAAATAAGTTATTATTTAAACTTTCACCACAACATGCACATTTATCTATTTTAACTTCAAAGCCTAGATATTTAAGTGAAATAAGCATGAATTTGATAAACACATACATAGAGTTAAGTTCGTCATAACAAACAGACTTTAATGCCTTTACCAAAAATAAAAATAGTTCTGGTTCAGGAGAATTTTCTTTTACTGTTTTTGAGCAAACTTCTAAGCATGCCAACATAAAAATATAGTTGTCAAAATCATTTGTAATATTAAAAAATTGGTCAATGCTAGTGGCATTAATGCAGGTGTAAAAATTTCCGCTTTTAATAAGCATAAACTCACATAGTGCAAAAGGTTGAACAGCAAATGAAAGCTTTGCCTTATCTTTTTTTACACCTCTAACTCTGGCAGAAATTAAACCTAAATCAGCAGAAAAGATAGTGACAATTTTATCACTATCTTTAAAATCCTTTGCCCTAATAACAATACCTTTTGTTTTTATTTCTTCCATAGTAATTTATTATTTTTGCCAAATTTGATAATTTTTGATTGTAATTTCATATATTTTAATCAAATTTTGCGTTTTTTATTAAAATTCCCTTTCTACTTCACTAGTTTGCTCTAATTCATTTTGTTTTTTTAATTCATCAAAACCATTCATCATATTATGATATCTAACATCACCTGTCATTTGAAAAATTTTCTCACAAATTTTTTTGCCTTGTTCATACTTATTTTTATTCATACAATCTCCTTATGAATAAATCATTTCCAAAAACAAAACTTTTATTCAAGTGATATTAAATTAATTATAAATCTTTTTTTGAAAAACCAAAGTCTGAAAGTGCAACGCTATCATCTTTCCAATCTTTTTTAACTTTAACGAAAAGTTCTAGCATGACTTTTGTCCCTGCAAGATTTTCAATTTCGGCTCTTGCTGATGATCCAATTTTTTTAAGCATTTCACCCTTTGAGCCAATAATAATCTGTTTGTGTCTTGCATTATCAGTCACAAGGTTTGCATCAATCTTAATTGTTTTTCTAGTTTCATCAAAGGTAGAAATTTCAATTGCAAGCCCATGAGGAATCTCTTCTTGTAAAAATAACAGTGCCTTTTCGCGAATAATCTCACCACACATAAATCTAAGAGATTTATCTGTATATTCATCTGTTGGATAAAATGGTTCACCCTCTGGAAGATATTCAACTAACATTTTTTCAAGTTCTTCAATATTAATTTTTCTGTAAGCTGAGGTAGTTATAAACTTATCAATAAACTTATATTCATTAAGTTTAGATAGGAGTGGATACATCTTTTCATAATTTGTATTTTCAATTTTATTTATAACTAAAATTTTTGGACATTTTACCTTTTCATATCTTTCAATTATTTTATAATCTTCTTGTCCTATTCTAAGTGCGTCTAAAACAATAACGATTGCATCAACACCTGCAGTTGCACCCTCAGTTGCCTTGGTCATATATTCACCAAGCTTATTCTGCGTATGTTGAACACCTGGAGTATCTACAAAAACAATTTGATAATCACTTGTATTTTTTATTCCAAAAATTCTATTTCTTGTTGTTTGAGCTTTTGGGCTTGTTATTGAAACTTTTTCTCCAACAAGACTATTTACTAAACTACTTTTCCCTACATTTGGTTTTCCTATAATTGCAACAAAACCAGCCTTATAAGCCATATCTTTATCTTCCTTTTAAATTTTTATTTGACTATCTAAATAATCTTCTTGCTTTTTCATTATAATATAATCTTCATCTTTAATGTGGTCATAACCAATTATGTGAAGCACACTATGAATAACAAGTTTTTTTAATTCTGCCTCAAGAGTATTCCCAAATTCTTTCGCCTGTCTTTTTAACTGTTTTGTGCAAAGTGCCATATCACCTATATGAACTTTTCCCTCTACAGTTTTTAAAATATTAATTTCTGGAGAACTTAAATTTAAAACTTCACCAGCCTTAAGCTCTGTTGATGGAAATGACAAAACATCTGTAATCTTATCTATTTCACGAAATTCTCTATTGATTCTTTTTATTTCCTTTTCTGATACAAACTCTATCGCAATCTCTAACCCTGATGGTTGTTTCATTAAAATAAGAACTTCGCTTGCAACAGACTTGGCAATTTGTTTTAAACTTTTTTTTACTCTTCCTGAGACTTCAATATAGTTTTCCATAAATTAATTATAACTTAATCTAATTAAAAAGTAAACTTAAAAAAACACTCAAAATTATGAGTGTTTTAAACTAAATTAATTTTCGCCTCAATAAAACAATCAATTCTTGTATAACTACCCTCTTTAACAACAGAATAAGTTGTTACACCAATCTCTGCATCTGCTGGTATTTTTGATTGAGCTTCCTTATAAGTTTCCTCCTTTAATCTTGCTTCATTCTCTTCAAATGGTACTACTTTATCCTTTATCTCAACTTCATAATAAATTGTTTCTTCACAATAAATTGGTAAAAAGAAATTATTATTAACATAAAAACCGCATTTTTTAGTTGTAAACTGCGAAAAAGTGCATGGCTTTGCCTTTTCAAATCTAATTTTACTGCAAATCGTATATTTCTTGTTTATTTGATAATTGCCAGTATAAAGCATTTCCTGTTGATTTTCATTATATATTTGCGTTGAAGTAAAATAAACTTTTGCCTGGATTTTTCCCACCGCACCTTTATTATTTTCAATCAATATATCTCCTGCTCTAACAATATCACCTGCTTTAACTTTTAAATCTCCTGCATATGCCTCAGCACTAATTATAACACCATCATATTTAGAATATAGATTATTATTTAAATTTTCGTTTTGCACTCTAGCAGGAAAAACTAAAATATTTAAATTGCTTCCAGAATATTTAACCGTGCATCCCTCTATATCATCAACTGATAACATAAGCATATGTTCAAGTTCTGATGAAGAAAACTTGGTTTTGTTTATGCCTGAAACTACACCATTATCTTTTAAAACTTTCTGAACTTTTGAAATATCATAGCCAACCTCTGACCTATAATCTATGTTTATATTAACAACAATAGAACCAATGCTATAAAGGTAGGCATATGAAATAACTAAAGCCAAAACCGTTCCTAAAAAATATGGAAGTCTTGCAAAGAATTCTTTAACCCCATTCTTTTTTAATATAATATAAAATTTATGTTCACTCTTACATACTTCATTTAATATTGACAGCTCATTTTCTGAAATATAGAATTTTATATATTTCTTTTTTGTTACTAAATTTGTTATGCATACATTTTTTGTTATAAGTCTATTGACAAGTCTTGATAAGTTTAAACCTGAAATTTTTATTTGAACTAAACTCATTTCTGTTCACCTGTTTCTACCTTAACTAATTTTCCTGATAAAATGAGCTCTCCCCTAGAAATCGATTTAACTTTTAAATCTTTTCCAATAACTGAAATCAAATCTTTTCCACTTTTTAGTTCTATTGTTTCTTCATCAAGACTAACAACTACAAACTTTCCCATAATAACAATGCCAACACCAAGCACGGCAAAAACACTAACTTTGCTACTTATGTCATCAACTTTAAAATAATTTAAAAAGTCATTAAAAAAACTCATATTCAAATGTATGAGTTTTATTTTTATTTTATGAAATTCTATTTATAGAAAGTGTTTACAAATTCTATAGCTACTATCTTTAAATGTTCATATGTGAGTCCACCCTGCATATAGCAATAGAAAGGTTCACGAATTGGACCATCAGCAGAAAGCTCTATAGATGAACCTTGAACAAATGCACCTGCCGCCATAATAACTTGATCATTATATCCTGGCATATCCCATGGATATGGAACTACATTGCTGTCTACTGGGCTTAGTCTTTGAATGATTCTACAAAATTCAATAAGTTTTTCTTTATCACCAAACTCAATAGTTCTTACAATATCGTGTGGCATCTTGCCAAACTCTGGAAAAGACTTTATGTTGAGTTTATCTAAAATCTTTCCAAATAGAATATTTCCTTTCAATGCATTCAAAACTACATGAGGAGCAAGAAAGGCACCTTGAAAAAATGGTGTGTAGCTGCCTGCATAAGAACCAATTTCAAGCCCAATTCCTGGAGCAATAAATCTAGATGAAATTTGTTCTATGTATTTTTGTTTTCCAACAATATATGCACCAGTTGGTGCAATTCCACCACCAGCATTTTTGATTAATGAACCAACCATAACATCAGCCCCAACATCACATGGCTCTCTAAGTTCAACAAATTCACCATAGCAGTTATCAACCATAATTATAACATTGGTGTCTATCTTTCGAACTTCGGTTATAAGTCTTTCAATTTTTTCTATTGATAAAGATTCCCTTGTTGTATAGCCCCTTGACCTTTGAATATAGAGCATTTTTGGTTTTAATTCTTTTAATTTAAAAATTATATTATCTATATCAAAATCATTGTCTTTAAGATCAACATCTCTATATTCAATTTTAAAATCTTTAAGCGAACCAATTCCTTCTTTGAATATAACATCAATGAGTGTATCATATGGTTTTCCTGTTACAGAAAACATTATATCACCAGGTCTTAAAATTCCAAAAAGTGCAATTGTTAAAGCATGTGTTCCACTTGAAATTAGTGGACTGACAATTCCTGCCTCGCCGCCAAAAGCAGTTGCATAAAGCTCACCAAGTTTTCCCTTTGCTCTATCATCATTTCCATATCCGGTTGATGAAGCAATATCTGATAAATTTATATTTACTTTTCTGAACGCATCTAAAATTTTATTCTGATTATAAAGACAGATTTTATTTAATTTTTCAAAAATTTCACTACATTCACTCTCAGCTTCTTCAACTATTTTTAGTGAAGTTTCATTAATCATAAAAAGCCCTCCAGTTTATTTCTATTTAAATTTAATGTCATAAAAAACGCAAAATCTATTATAATTTAATGAAAAACCTTTAAACTATGCGTTTAAACCACTTTTCTATTTCAGTTTTTGTTATTCTAACAACAACAGGTCTGCCATGTGGACAAAATAAAATTATATTGTTTTCACCCATATCTTTTAATAATTTAGTTACTTCTGATTTACTTAAATCGTCTCCGCCCTTTATAGCACTTTTGCATGCCATTTGCATGAGTGAATCTTTAATTAACTCTGCTTCTGTAATTTTTTGCTTACTAAGTTTATCTTCTAAAAACATTCCAAAAAACTTATTAAAATCTATTTCTGAAACAATTGCAGGAACACTAGAAATTTTGTATGTTCTATCACCAAACTCATCAATATCAAAACCAACTGATCTGATTGCATCTAGATTTGCATTTATAATTTGGTCATCTTCTGGATTGAGTGAAATAACATATGGAACTAACATAGGTTGAATAACCAAATTTCCACTTTCATATTCTGCTTTAAGTTTTTCATACTTAAGTCTTTCATGAGCAGCATGTTGATCAATTAAAAATATGTTATTACCCCATTCAATAATTAAATAGGTATTGAAAATTTTGCATGCAATTTTTATTTCATCTTCAGCAAAATCCATTTGATTGGTTTTTGGTTTTTTGAAGTCTAAATCAATATTAGATTGAGTTTCATACTTTGTTTCTTTTTCTTCTATGAGATTGCTATTTTTAGTAACAATTTCATCGTCATCATCATCTATATAATTGCTTGAAGCATATGGCCTTTCATCTCCATTTGCAATTTTTGAATTTATTCTCTCTAAAAGCCTTGAACCAAGACCAAAGTTATCTTTAACAACTTCTTCATTTTCACCACTTAGCATTGTGTCTAATATTAAATCAGAAATTTTGTCTTTTTCTTTGCTGTTTAGCTGACTAAAATCTGATGAAAATGGATTGAGATTTACTCCAGCTTTATCAATTTTTGAAGTTTCTTTTTTTGTGCTACTTAAAAATAAAATACCAGCATTTGTATCTTCATCAATTTGCTTAACATAGTCCATATCATTCAATGCTCTAGAAACTGCTTCAAACACAACTGAATAGATTAATGATGATTTCAAAAATTTTACATCAAGTTTGTTTGGGTGAACATTAACATCAACCTCACTATTTGGAACAGTTAAGTATAAAACAAAAAATGGGTATTGTCTTTTCATTAAATAATCGCCATAAGCATTTGATACTGCTGTTTGAACTGTTAAATTAATAACATATCTGCCATTGATAATTAGAGTTTGATAAGTTCTATTAGATTTAGAGAATGTTGGTTTGCCAATAAAACCTGTAACTTTAACACCTTCTCTTTCAGCTGACACGCTAAGAGTTTCTGAAATAGATTCTTTGCCATAAATCGAAAACATGGCTTCTTTTGCCGTTGTTCCTAATGATGAACAATTTTTCTTTCCATCTACAATGTAAACAATATTAATTTCTGGGTGAGCTAAAATTGTTCTTGTTATAATATTTGTAATTTCTTGCTCTTCAGTTTTATTTTTCTTCAAAAACTTAGCACGTGCTGGAACACAATAAAACAAATCTTCAACTGTAATGATTGTTCCATCTTTGCATGAGACTTTTTTAAGTTCGCCAAATTTGCCACCTTCAACACTCAAACTTGCACCAGTTTCAGCTGACTTTGTTTTTGACATTAATTTTACTTTAGAAACGGCAGCTATTGATGCAAGTGCTTCACCTCTAAAACCTAGCGTAAAAATACTGTCAAGGTCTGACGCTTCTTTTATTTTGCTTGTGGCATGTGGAAGAAACGCAGCCTTCAAATCTTCTTCTTCAATTCCTGAGCCGTCATCTGAAACCTGCATAAAACTAGTTCCACCATCTTTGATTTCAACAGTTATATTTTTTGAACCAGCGTCTATGGCATTTTCTATGAGTTCTTTTATAACTGAAGCTGGTCTCTCAACAACCTCACCAGCAGCAATCAAGTTGTAGATGCTAGAATCTAAAATATTAATTTTAGCCATGTTTATCTCCTTTATTTTTTAACTTTATCAACTAAATTCTGAAGCGTTCCAAACGCCATAAGTGGTGAAACAGTATCCATATCCATTTCTTTCAAAACATTAATTATTTCTAACACATTTGCACTTGTGCTAACTGAATTTGTGTTTTCTGACTGTGGCAAACTAATTCTTGCCTCTTGTTCTCTTTCTAATAAAATTTGTTTAGCACGAGAAACAAGTTCTTCTGGGAGCCCTGCAAGTTTTGCAACTTCAATACCAAAACTTCTATTTGCTGAGCCTCTTGCAATTTTGTGAAGAAAAACTACATTTCCCTCCCACTCTTTAACCATAACTCTATAATTTTTAACGCCATCTACCCTGCCTTCCATATCAGTTAACTCATGGTAGTGAGTTGAAAACATTGTTTTTGCATGCAAATGATTTGCTAAATATTCTATTATAGCTGAGGCAATACTCATGCCATCATAAGTTGAAGTTCCTCTGCCAACCTCATCAAGTATAATAAGACTGTCATCTGTTGCGTTATTAATGATATTTGAAACTTCGCTCATTTCAACCATAAATGTACTTTGACCAAAAGCAAGGTCATCACTTGCACCAACTCTAGTAAATACTCTATCTATTATTGCTATCTCTGCAGATTTTGCTGGAACAAAACTTCCAATCAATGCCATAAGAGTGATTATTGCAACTTGTCTCATATATGTGCTTTTACCTGCCATGTTTGGACCAGTAATAAGCATGGTTCTACTATCCCCACTATCAATATATGTGTCATTTGGTGAGAAATCTTTCTTTTCACTAAGTGCTTCAACAACTGGATGTCTGCCTTCTTCTATCTTTATATGTTTAATCTTAGACGAGACAACTGGCTTTGTGTAGTTTTCACTAACTGCTACACTTGCAAGTGACAAGAGAGTGTCAACTATGGCCACTGCAGCAGAAACCTCTGAAAACTCTTTTATATATGAAGCTAGATAATTTTTAATTTCTGCATAGAGTTTTGTTTCAAGCTCAATTGATTGTTCTTTGCTGTTTAATATCTTATACTCCATTTCCTTGAGTTCTGGAGTAATATATCTTTCACTGTTTGTTGTGGTTTGTTTTCTTATATAAGTATCCGGAACCATTGATAAACCAGAATTTGTAACCTCTATATAATAACCAAAGATTCTATTATAACCTGTTTTAAGATTTTTGATCCCAGTTCTTTCTTTTTGGTCTCTTTCATATTCTGCAAGCCATTGCTTTCCATATTCGCCAGCATTTCTTAACTTATATAATTCTTCATTAAATGAAGACAAGATGTATCCACCATCTTTTAGATTTGCTGGAGCTTCTGGGTCTATTGCATCAATTAAAACTTTTTTAATATCTTCTAATAGCTCAATGTTTTCACCTGCTTCATGTAAAAGTTTTGATTTGCAGCTAGATAAAAGTTTCTTAATTTCTGGAAGTTTGCCAATTGTATCAGCCAAACTTAAGCACTCTTTTGGAGAAATTGTGCCTGCAGAAATTTTGCTACATTTTCTCTCAATGTCTGTAAAACCTGAAAGACAATCCATCAAACTCTCTCTAAGAATTAAATCTCCTGCAAGCTCTTCAACACTATTAAGCCTATCATTAATCTTTATTTCATCTCTAAGTGGCTGTTCAATAAAATTTCTTATCATTCGAGCACCCATTGGAGTCTTTGTTCGATCTAGCAACCATAGCAATGAACCCTTCTTTTGATTCAATGAATTGCTCTGTGTAAGCTCTAAATTTTTTCGTGCCAAAATATCTAGGTGAACAAATCTATCATCTTGAATAATTGTAAGCTTTTTAATATTAGAAATTAACCTTTTTTGTGTTTCTTCAAAATATGATAAAACTGCACCAACGGCTGTTGTTATTTCTTTTTTATCTGCGAGTCCCAAAGCTGCAAGATTATTAACTGCAAACTGGTTAATCACAATAGCCTTTGACTTTGAATAATCAAAAACTGAATCTTTTGGATATGCATCAACTGAAACACCAAGCTTGATGCTGCTAAGCATATATGTGTTTGGCAAAAAAGAAGTTGTGGTGATAAGCTCAGATGGTCTAACTCTTGCAAGCAAGTCATCTAAAAGTTTATACCTATCTTTTCCACAAAGTTCAGTGGCCTCAATTAAACCAGTTGAAATATCGCTATAGCACACACCAAGCACATCTTTTCCATCAAAAACTGCTAGAAGAAAATTATTTTTGTTAGATTCTAAAATATCATTATCAATAACAGTTCCTGGAGTTACTATTTGAATTACATCTCTTTCAACAAGTCCCTTAGAAGCCTTTGGGTCAGAAAGCTGTTCACATATTGCAACCTTATAACCTTTTTCTATAAGTTTTGCTATATATGTTTTTGCTGCATGATAAGGAATGCCACACATTGGTGCTCTCTTTTCAAGTCCACAATCCTTTCCTGTTAAAGTTAACTCTAATTCTCTTGAAACAACTTCAGCATCTTCAAAAAACATTTCATAAAAATCGCCAAGTCTATAAAAAAGAATAGTATCAACATACTTTTCTTTCATTTCAAGATAATGTTTCATCATAGGTGATAACATAATATTAATTCCTTTTTATTTTTTAGATTTTTTATCACATTCTAGTTTTTTGTTTTGTTTGTTTTCTCTTAATATTTTCATATTCTTCTCTCCACTTGGAAGAATTGAAACCTCAACAGGAAGTTTGTAATTTTTTTCTTTAAAAGTCTTCATTGCTGTGTTATCTACTAGTTCGCCATAAATAACAGATTTTTTCACTTGAATAACTTTAACCATAACAAATTCACCAAGACAGTTTTTTGTTCCTTTAAATGAAATTGTTTTTCCACTATCAAGAGAACCATATAAAAGCCCCTTCTGCTCATCTACACTCTCAACCAAAACCTCATAGGTTTGATTTAACATTTTCGCAGTTTTAGCATTAATTATATCGTTTTTTAGTGTCAAAAGGCGTGAAAGTCGCTCTTTTTTAGTTTTTTTATCAATTTGATTTTCCATTTTTTCTGCAGGAGTTCCCTTTCTTTTTGAGTAAATAAAACCAAAGATTTGCATATACTCAGCCTTTCTCATAACATCTAAAGTTGCTTTAAAATCTTCTTCAGTCTCTCCAGGAAAACCAACAATAATATCTGTTGTAAGTTCACTATCAGAAATTTTTGCTCTAATTTCATCAACTAAACTATTATATCTTTTTATGTCATAGTGCCTATTCATAGATTTTAAAACTCTGTCACTTCCTGACTGAACTGGCAAATGAATTCCGTGGCAAATATGCTTTGAATTTGCTATCACATCTATAACATCACTTGATAAGTCTCTTGGGTGCGAAGTCATGAATCTAATTCTAAATTTTCCATCTAGATTATCAATATCAAATAGAAGTTTTGCAAATGAAACTTCTTTTCCCTCTTCATCTTTCCCTGAATATGAATTTACATTTTGACCAAGAAGTGTAATTTGTTTATATCCTTCACTAAGAAGTTTTTTTATCTCACTAATTATATCCACCTCTGGTCTTGAAATTTCTCTGCCCCTAACATATGGCACAATGCAATATGTGCAAAAGTTATTGCAACCATACATAATATTTACCCATGCATTGACACCACTCGTTCTTGAAATGTTAAGCTTATCACGAAGTGCTATCGTTTCATCTTCTGTGGTTTCTGAAATTCTTTTTCCTGTTTCTTTTCTTTTTTTTAGCAGATTTTCAAAATCTGCTAAATTGTGTGTGCCAAAAACAATATCCACATAAGGATATCTTTTCATAATTTCGTCAGCATAGTTTTTTTGTTGACTCATACAACCACCCACAGCAATAAGCATGTTTGGGTTTGCCAGTTTAATATTTTTTAATTCGCCAATATTTCCAAAAATCTTTTGCTCTGCATTTTCTCTAATTGCACAAGTATTGAAAACAACAATATCTGCCTGTGTAGCATCAGTGCATGGCAAATAGCCATTATCTTCTAGAATGCCTGCAAGTTTTTCTGATTCATGAACGTTCATTTGACAACCATAAGTCAAAATTAAGTATTTCTTTGGTAAGGTTTCCATAATATCTCCAATATAACATTTTAATTATATATTAAAAAATTAATAAATTCAACAAAAAACAAAAAAGAAACTGCCAAAAATGAATAAAAAAAGTCATGAGAAAAGATACTAATTTTGATGAAAAAGATAAAAAAAATTCTAAAAATTATCTTTCTAACTACAGTGGGGGTGCTTGGCGTAACACTTCTTTCTGGTTTGGGCTATTATTTTTCAGTAACTCATGCAGTTAATCTTCAAAAAGATAAGCTTGAAAACCTCTCTGCTAGTTCACTTGTGGTATATGATAAAAACAACCAACAAATTATTCCTAGCAGCGAGGCATATATTTCAGTAGAAAACTTACCAACATATACAATTGATGCCTTTGTTTCAGCAGAAGACAAAAGATTTTATTCGCATCATGGAATTGATTATCTTAGGGTTGGAGGTGCAATCGCAACTAACCTAAAGACAAGATCATTTTCACAGGGTGCATCAACTATTTCTCAACAGCTCATCAAAAATACTCACCTATCAAGTGAAAAAACTATAAATAGAAAACTCAAAGAATATAAACTCACAAAACAACTTGAAAAGAATTATGAAAAGAATGAAATTTTAGAAATGTATTTAAACAATATATATTTTGGCAATGGTTGTTATGGAATTGAAAATGCATCTATTCATTATTTTGGTAAATCTGCAAGCGAGTTAACTCTTGCAGAAAGTGCACTTCTTGCTGGAACAATAAATGCTCCAGGAATATATGATATTCAAAATAGAACTAGCAAAGCAACTGAACGTCGCAATCTGATTTTGGGACTAATGAAATCTCAAGGAAAAATAACCAATAAAGAATATAATTCTGCCGTATCTATGCCTGTTAGCTTAAACCTAACCAAACTTTCAGGAAACAACTTCCTCTATAATGAAATTATTGAAGAAGCTTGCAAACACCTGAAAAAAAGTGAAAATGAGATAAAAAATAGTGGAATAAAAATTTATACATATTTTGACACTGAATTAAATAATGAAATTTCAGACCAAATGGATTCAAACTATAACCTAGATAGTGATATAGCATCAGCCTGTATAATCATTGATAATGAAACAAATGGAATTTTGGCATATGTTGGCGGCAAAACTATTAAAGATAATCATCAACCAGGTTCAGCAATAAAGCCAATACTTGTCTATGCCCCCGCAATAGAAAATGGAACAATCTCTCCAGCAACAAAAATCAATGATGAAGAAATAAACATAAGTGGATATTCACCAGAAAACGCTGACAAACAATATCATGGATTTGTTTCAGTTCGTGAAGCATTAAAAAATTCTTATAATATTCCAGCAGTTAAACTTTTAAATGAAATTGGAATTTCTTATGCACAAAATTTTGCAAAAAAACTTGGAATAGAATTTTCAAGTAAAGACAATAATCTTGCTATTGCTCTTGGAGGCTTTACTGATGGTATAAATTTAAATTGTCTTTGTGACTGTTATGTTTGTTTTGCAAATAATGGTAATTATAAAAAATCTCAGTTTATTTCTAAAATAACAGCTGACGGCAAAACAGTTTATATAGACAATAGACAAGGCAAACAAGTTATGAAAGATAGCACTGCCTACCTTATCACAGACATGTTAAAAGATACTTGTGAAAGTGGAACAGCAAGAAGACTTAAAGATTTGGAATTTGAAGTTGCTGCAAAAACTGGAACAGTTGGTGCAGCAAAAGGAACAAAAAATACAGATGCATATAATGTTTCATATACCTCAAAGCATACTGTTTTATCATATTTTGGAGGAAGAGATATGCCAGAAAAAATTAATGGTGCGACATATCCAACACTTTTAACAAAAGATGTTTATACAGCTCTCTACTCTGATAGCAAACCTCGTTCATTCACAAAGCCAAACTCTGTTGAAATAACAAAAATTAGCAAGTCTGACTATCAAGACAACATTGTTTCTCTTAGCACGAGTGACTCAGATAGCATTTCAGAAGTGTTTGCAAAAACTAATTTACCAACAAAAAAGAAATTATCTCAAAATGCAAAAATTGAAGTTTTTAACTTTGAAAATAAAAAACCAATTATTAGCTTTTTTATTTCAAATGGCTATTCATATAAGATTGTTAGACGAAATGAAAAAGCAGAAGAAATTATTTCTTCTGCAATTAATAACAATAATGAAATTATAAAATTTGAGGATAAAACCGCAAAATCACATCAAATTTACGAATATTTTGTGGAATTTTGCGAAAAATCTTCTGGAAAAATTATTAAATCAAATACAATAAAACTTAAATCTTTTTAGTCTGCTTTAATTTCAACAATTTCAATTGTTTCCATTGCTCTATCTATAATTGCATCAAAATCTAATTTTTCTTGTTCTCTTCTAGTATCATAAACATTTGGTCTAACTACTGGACTATCTGGCAAGAATACTGTGCAACAATCCTCAAAAGGCTCAATTGAAGTTTCAAATGTTCCTATCTTCTTTGCCAATTCAATTGTTTCATATTTATCAAATGCAACAAGAGGTCTAAGGATTGGAGTGTTTTTAACAACTTCAGAAACTACTATCATAGACTCAATTGTTTGACTTGCAACCTGACCTAAACTCTCACCTGTTATAATCATCTTTTTTCCAAATTTTTTACATAGCTTTTCAGCAACTGTAAACATGCCTCTTCTTAAAAGTGTTATGGTATAGCTATCATCACAATGAGCATTTATTTGCTCTTGAAGTTCTGTCATAGAAATCATATAAACTGTGAGATCTCCAGTGTAACTTGAAATAATTTTTGCAAGTTTCTCAACCTTATCTCTCGCCATATTTGATGTATATGGATAACTATGAAAATGAACACAAGAAAGTTTTACACCACGCTTTGCCATCATATATCCAGCCACTGGACTATCTATTCCTCCAGAAAGAAGAAGAAGTCCACTGCCTGATGTTCCAACAGGCATTCCTCCAACACCAAAAATTGTTTTAGCATATAAATAGGTCTCTTTATTTTCTCTAATATCAATATGAAGTATATGCTTTGGATTTTTTATATCAACTTTTAAATTTGAATTTGTGCTTAAAATTCTGCCACCAATTTCTGCAGAGATTTGCATTGAATTAAGATTTAAAGTATGTTTATCTGCCCTATTCGTTTCAACTTTAAAAGTTCCGGCAAGCTCTCTCATCATAGAAACTGAAACCTCAGAAATTTTTTCAAAATCAGTTTCTATTTTTGTTGCAGGAGAAAAAGAAAATATGCCTGGAATTTGCTTAAGTCTTTCAATTATTTTTGTTTCATCTTCTTCCCTGAAATTTTTAACTTCATATCTTCCTGGAATCTTACACACTTCAGCATCAAAATTTACTAAAGCAGTTTTTATATTTTGAAACAAAAATCTTTCAAAATATCCACGATTTTTCCCTTTTAAAAATATTTCACTAAATCTAATAAGTATTGCTTTTTCCATAATTTACCTTTTTACATTTGCATAAAGTCTTTTAATATTTTTTTCAAAACATGAAACAATATAATCTATATCATATTCCATGTATGGCGAAAAACTTAATCTTACACTGCCAATAACTTGACTGTCTGTTAAACCCATTGATGCAAGAGTTTTATTGCCAGCTCTTTTTGATGAACACGCTGAACCAGTTGAAATTAATATTCCATCAACATCTAATGCATTCATCAAAACTTCACCTTTAATCTTATCAAATGATAATGAAAGAATATATGGACTTGCACTATCATCTGAATTTATTATCATAAATTTGCTAAATTCAATACTGCCAAGCTTAGAAACTAATTCTGATTTTATTTTTGTAGTAATTTCATAGTTTTTATCAAAATCATAAAATGCTTTTTTTGATGATTCATAAAAAGCTAAAGCACCAGCAAGATTTTCTGTTGACGACCTAAATCCTCCCTCTTGCCCACCACCAAGCAATAATGGATCAATGATTATTCCATTTTTTATCCAAAGCCCCGCAATACCTCTTGGTGCATAAAGCTTATGTGCTGAAATTGTGTATAGGTCAACACCTAACTCATTTAAGCTAAATTTAACTTTTCCAAAAGCTTGAACACCATCTGAATGAAAAATGATTTTTGGATTAATTTCTTTTGCAAGTTTAACTAATCTCTTTATATCATTCACTACTCCTGTTTCATTTGAAACATGGATAATAGAAATCAAGGCAATATTTTCATTTTTTAAAAAATCTAAATATTTTTCTTCATCAACCTTGCCATTAGCAAGCAATGGAATTTCTATTACCTTAATTCCTTTATTTTCAAGTTTATGAGCAGAGTTATAAACTGATGGATGCTCACCTGCCGAAATCAAAATAGTTTGTCCGACTCTAACATGAACACCATTAAAAATTGTATTATTTGATTCTGTTGCACTTGAAGTAAAATATAACTTTCCACCATTTCCACCAAGAAGTGTAGTTATATTTGACCTTGCCTCATCTAGCTTTTTTTTAGCCAAAATAGAATTTTTATAAGCCGCACTTGGATTATAAAAATTAGCATTATTCTCTGCTTTCATTAAATCAAAAATATTATCAAAAACTTTGGTTGTAGAAGCATTGTCTAAATAATAAATTTTTTCCATGAGTTAATTATGAAACAATAAAATATTTTTGTCAAGAAGTAAACTTTGTTGGAACCAAATTTAACATCTCAGTTAAGGTGTTTGAATTTAAATATACCTCAGGGATTTTTCCAACAATGAGCGTTTCACATAGTAAAACTTCTGCAGAACTATCAACAACTAATTTTTTAAATGGAAAAACAACATTAATTTTAATGGCTATATCTAAATAAATTTTATGATAAGTTTGATTGATTCCAGCAGATTCAAAGTTTGATGTAAAATAACAATAAACTTCACCAAATGGATTGACACTAAAAGCGACCTTAGGTCCAACACCTGTTAAAATTGAAATTCCACTAAATGAACCAATTGAAACCTTAACTGGACTTTTTGCAAGTTCTAGAAAGTTAGACATAACAACCTTGCTCATTGCTCTTGATAGCAAGTTAATTCTAACAGAGTTTGCCTCAATATATGCAACATTTTCATTCTCATCTTTAATAACAGTAACCAAATCCCCATAACTGACATTTTGATTCATTGTATCAGCAATAGCATAGTTAATTGATCTGGTAGCAAAATTTCCCATTTGAGTTTCTGTGTTTGCAACAACAATTGGTGTTGCAATAAAACGAATATATATTGTTATTAAAATTATAAGCAAAAGAAAAAACGCAAAAAACTTGTGTTTTATGCGAAATTTGCTTAAATTAACGCATTTTACACCGAATTTTCTGCTTTTTTGTTTCATATTAAATTATATTAAGCAATTTGTTTGAATATAACTTTTTAGTTCTTTTTGCTTTTTGATGAAACAAAGAAAGATACTAAATAACTTAGTCCAATAGACACAGCAACTCCCGCAGATGTTGCCATTAAACCTCCACCAATTGCTCCAAAGAATCCATTTGAAACAGCACCTTCAATTGCTCCACGTGCAAGTGCATTTCCAAATCCAATTATTGGAACAGTTGCTCCAGCTCCTGCCCATTCAACAACATAGTTATATATTCCAAAACCACCAAGCACAGCACCAACCATTAAAAATATAACTAGAATTCTAGCTGGCGTAATTTTTGTTTTTATTTGAATAAGCTCAGCTATCATACAAATAAGTCCTCCAACAAAAAATACTTTTAAATACATTAGTATTGCTGCAGTCATTTTACCTCCTTTATTCTGCCACAAGTTCTATTAAGTGAGCAACTGATGGAATTGAATCTCCTTGCTGATTTGATGTTGTGCTCATAAGTGCACCAGTTGCAACAACCAAAACTTTTTTAAATTCTTTTGACTCTAGCTTATCCATTATATATGTTGCAAGCACTGACGCAGAACAACCAGCTCCGCTTCCACCTTGATATGATTCTTCTTCAAATGAATAAATAGAATGACCAATATCAATATAATTTTGCCCAAGAACAAATCCTCTTTCTTCTATTAAATCTCTAAGAATATCTGAACCAAGTTTTCCAAGATCTCCTGTTGCAATAAAATCATAGTCATTAGGTTTCGTTTTTGTGTCAGCAAAAAAATTGCAAAGTGTGTCACATGCAGCAGGTGCCATAGCTGCACCCATATTTGCAATATCAACTACACCAAAGTCCTGAACTCTTCCAAAACAAATTTTAGAAACTTTCACACTAGATTTTTTTTGTGATAAAACAAAACCTCCACCAGCTGTTACTGTCCATTGAGAATAGCATTGCCTTTGGTTTCCAAACTCTAGTGGATAACGATATTGTCTTTCTGCTGCACTGAAATGACTAATGGTTGAACATAAAATATTTTTAAATCCACCAGCATCAAAAAGACAACCAGCAATTCCAATGCTTGCAGTTATTGTTGAGCAAGCTGAATATATTCCAACAAATGGAACTTGCATAGCCTCTGCAACATAATTGCTAGAAACAAGCTGATTCATGAGGTCACCACCTAGATATAAATCTATATCTTTTCTTTTTAAACCAGCATTTTTTATTGCAGTCTCATTTATAAGTGAAAGCATTTGTCTTTCACCCTTTTCAAAGGTCTTCTGCCCCATCTTGTCGTCTGAAACAGATTTTTTCATATAGTTTTTATATGTTCCATTTTTTTCCTTTTCACCACAAATTGAGCCTCTGCCAATAATATAACATTCCTTTTCAAGTTCAAGAGTTTGATTTCCTATCCTTTTCATATAATCTCCTAAAATAGCAAAGTTAAATAATATACAAGTCCAACTATAATTGAGTATGCTACGCCGTTAACAAGCACAGGGCCTGCAACATAAAACATTTTTGCACCAACTCCAAATACTAAACCTTCATTTTTAAATTCAATTGCACAAGATGCAATGCTATTTGCAAAACCAGAAATTGGAATAAATGTTCCACCCCCACCAAACTTAGCAATTCTATCAAACACACCAAGTGCAGTTAAAAGAATGGTTGTTGTAATAATTATAATATTTTCCCATGCACCCACCCTCAAAATATCCATATCTGGATTGAATGCCTTGATTATGTCACCAAACATTTGTCCAAAACAACAAATCATGCCACCGACAATAAATGCATGAAAAAGAGAACCAAGCCAACCTGTTTTTGGGGTTTGATTTTCTACATAACTTAAATATTCTTCATTTCTTGATTGAGTTTCTTTATCCATAAAACCTCGCAAAGATTCTTATTTAAATTAAATTTTTAACAAAAAAAAGTAAAAT
>CATLBG010000007.1 GCA_949878595.1 uncultured Clostridia bacterium | reverse complement strand
GGTTTTATGGAAAAATTTAATTTTATTCAAAATATCAAAGAAAAGATTCTTGGTTTATATGGCAAAAATAAGAAAGTGTTTTTCGCTTGTGTTTCATTAATTGTTGTGCTTATAGTTTTGGTTTTTTCTGTGATGTTTTCGGGTTCAAAAAATAAAACAAGTAAAAGCAAAACTGAAACCAGTTCAAATATTATTTCTGTTTCAGACTATGCCGGAAGTATTGAGACAAAATTAAAAAATATGATTTTGCAACTAGATTCAGTTAATAGTGCGTCAGTATTTGTTATGGTTGATTCAAGCCCAACAATTAAATATTTAACAGAAACAAGCACTGAAACAAAAACGACAGAGGCTGGAACAAACTCGGTTATTTCTGAAACCGTTGTATTTGAAAAAAATGGTTCAGTGACAACTCCAATTGTGGTTACAACAATCATGCCAAAAGTTACAGGAGTTTTAATTGTTGTGAATGATGTTAATGCTATGACAAAATTATCCATAATAAATTCTGTTAGTATTGTTCTAAATATAGATGAGTCGTGCATAAGTATATTACAGGAGCGATAAAGGAGAATATTTATGAAGATTATATTTTTTAGGGAGGTAAATAAAATGTTAACTAAGAAGAAAAAGATGTTTATTATTTTTGGTATGGTGGCACTTTTAGTTGTTACTGGTTGTTTGAATTTGGCATTATCTAAAAAGGGTGAAAACATTCCAACAGCTGGCTATCAATCTGCAAGCTTTCTAACCAGCTATAGAACTAGTAAGTTAGAGACAAGACAAACTATGTTAAATTATTATGATTCAATTATTGCGTCTTCAACTGATGCAGAACAAATTACAGAAACAAATGCCCTTATTTCTGATCTTGCAAAACGAATGGAAAAGGAAACAATCTTAGAGGGAATGATTATGGCATCTGGTTATGAGGACTGTGTTGTTACAAATGCAGATGGTGCATACACCGTAATGGTTAAATCTTCTGGTTTAAATTCTGATGACGTTGCAAAGATTCTTGGAATATTAGTTAAAGAAACAGGTGTTAAAGCAACTAATGTTAAAATTACCTCAGTTTAATAAAATTTTAAGGCAGCGGATAATTCCGCTGTTTTTTATGTTTTAAAAAATTTGATAACACAAACGGCTAATGTTTTTTATTAATTAAAAGAAAAAAATTGATTTATAAAAAAAACCATGTTATAATAATTTTAGATTTTATACTAGGAGATTATTATGGCAAAAAAGGTTAAGGTTGAAGTAGCTGACGAAAAATCAAAAGATAGCGTAACATACAAAAAAAATGTTGTTATTAGTATAGTTTCACTTGCAACTCAAGAGATAAATGGAATTGCCTCAATAAGCAGAAATTCAGTTTCTGCACTAAAGAGCACATTTAGCAAAAATATGAATAGAGGAATCATTGTTGAATTTGATGAAACACAGGTTATAATTGATGTTTTTGTTAATGTTAAGTTTGGCTATTCTGTTAGAGATGTTTCATTTAGGGTTCAAGAAAATATTAAGTCTAGTGTTGAATCTATGACAGAATTTAAGGTTAAGTCAATTAATGTTCATGTTGTTGGCGTTACTTTTAATGAAAATGATAGTGATTTTGTAAGTTAGGATAAATATGGCAAAGGTTTCTGAAAAAGATGTTAATAAATTTTTAGATTACATTGGCATTGGCAAGGGTTCAAAGAGAAAGGAAACTAACCTTTATAAACTTTTGGGAATTATTCCTGAAGTTGACGATGAAGGTAATAGGGTACCTACTCCTTATGAAATTTTGCAAACTCCTCCTCAGTTTAGAAAGGGAAAAGAGGTGCCAATTGTTTTTGCTATAAAAAATAGAGCAAAAAAGATAGGCAAGTATACTGGTTCAAATAGAATATTTTATTATCCTCATCAAAAAAATAGAAATAATGAGCCAAGCATAAATGCTACACTTGATGAACTCAAGAAAAAATATAGACATGCAATTTTTATTGGCAATGCAGAGGAAGCTCTTTCATATTTAGAACTTATTGAGGGTTTAACTGGCAGTGCCGCTGAAGAAATTATGGGTTCATATTATAACTATGCTCTGTTTTATAAGAGAATGAAAAAACAGCTTTTAATGGATATGTTTGCTCATTTCTTTCTCACATACTTTTTTAGATATAGAAACAATATAAGAGAGGGATTATTAAAAAAATCAGGGCACTTTAGACCTTATTTTGAAAAAAACTCTTTGACACTTAGTGGAAACGAACTTAATGAAATCTCGGGGGCTGATATTTTTGCTAATTCTGCACCAGTTGATTTTAGTGGAATAAAAAGTATTAAGTTTGAAAATTTAGAAACGGATTTTGATATTGGAGTTTTGGCTAGTCAAACAAATGTTCAAGATGAAATTTCAAAACCAGAAATTCCAAATATTATGTCTCAAGCATCATCAAGCAATTTAAAGACTGAAACAGCAAATGATAGCGATAAGTCAAAACCAGAAAATTCTGAGACGAATGATGAAAAGAATGAGGCAAAACTAGAAGAGGAAGAATCAAAGTTCGACGAAAGAAAATCTTACATCAAAGTTCCAAAATCAGTTAAGGGACTTTATGATATTCCTGAATTCGAGAAAAAAGCAACTGAAAAAAATATTGATTTAGAAGAAAGGTCAGAGGAAACTAAATCTTTTAATTGAGGATAGATTATGAGTAGAAGAGATGCAAGAGATGTTGCATTTAAACTTGTGTTTGAATACACATTCTCTAAAGAAGAAAAAAGAGAAGTTGTTGATGAATATACCGCCAGCATGGACGCTGACGATGTTTCTTATGTAAACGAAGTATATTTTGGAGTAGCTAGTCATTTTGATGAATTATCGCAAAAAATTGCTGAAAATGCAGAAAATTATGCGGCTAACAGGCTATATAAGGTTGATTTTGCACTTTTACTTTTAAGTCTTTATGAAATTTTATATATTGATTCAGTTCCTTATAAGGTTTCAGTAAACGAAGCTTTAAACCTTGCAAAAAAGTATTCTTCAGAAAAAAGTGTGAATTATATTAATGGAGTTTTATCTAAGTTTGCGAGGTAATAATGAAAACATTGACACTAAAGGTTCAACAATTTAATAATTATATAAAAAACATTTTAGCCGCTGAAGAATTTTTATCAAATATAGCAATATATGGTGAAGTTACAAATTTCAAAATTTCTGGAGGCAATGCTTATTTTGATTTGAAAGATGAAGATGCAATGCTTTCTTGTGTGAAGTTTGGAGCAGCTGACTTAGATATTAATAATGGTGACCTCATATTGGTTTATGGAAAGGTAAACTTTTATGTAAAGACAGGCAGATTAAATTTTATTGTTTCAAAAACTGAGGCCTATGGGCTTGGTGAACTTTATGCAAAATTTCTTGAGCTTAAAAATAAATTAGAAAAGCAAGGATATTTTAGTGAAGAAATAAAAAAGCCTATTCCAAGATTTGCTAAGAGAATTGGTGTTGTAACAAGTGAAACTGGAGCTGTTATTCGTGATATTATTCATGTTACAAGATCAAAAAATAAATATACAGACATAGTTGTTTATCCGTCAAAAGTTCAAGGTGTAAGGGCGGAGGAAGAGCTTGCTGCTGGAATAACATATTTTAATAGTCGTGATGACATTGATGTTATCATTATTGCTCGTGGAGGTGGTTCGCTTGAAGACCTTGCACCATTTAACACAGAAAAAATAGTTGAGGCAATTTATGGTTCTAGAATTCCAATAATTTCTGCAGTTGGTCATGAAACAGATTTTTCACTTTCAGACTTTGCTTCAGATCTAAGAGCTCCAACACCATCTGTTGCGGCAGAACTTGCAGTGTTTAACTATGCAGAGCAAGTTAGTTTAATTGCCCAGCTTGCAGAGAATAATTATTATTTTGTTACACGACTTTTAAATCAGAGAAAAAATGAGACAAAGTTTGTTTTAGATTCTATAATAGATAAACTAAAACTTAAGTTATCAGAAGGTTCTGCTAAGGTTTTTGAATCTATTAGAATGATTGGAGATAGGCTTCAAAATATTTATGAGATAAAAAAATCTAAGTTAGATTTAATTTCTGGAATTATCTCAAAACAAAATCCATTAGAAATTTTAAAATCTGGCTATAGTGTTGTTGAAAGAAATAATAAAAAAGTTCTTAGAATTAATGACCTTAAAACTGATGATGATATTAAAGTTGTTATGAGTGATGGAAGTTTTTTAGCTAAAGTTGCAAAAATAAATTAATTTAGGAGAAATTTATGAAATTTGAAGAAGCTCTTGATAAGTTAAATTCAATTAAAGATAAACTTGATAGTCCTGAGATTACACTTGATGAATCTATTGAACTATATGGCGAAAGTGTAAAATATACAAAAGAGTGTTTGGAAACGCTTAAAAGCACAGAAGGTAAGATTTCTGTGATTAAAGAGGAGATTGACGGCTTAATTGAAAAGCCACTTGATTTGGAGGATTAATTATGCTTCAAAGTTTAACCATAAAAAATATTGCATTGATTGATAATCTAACAATTGAACTTGGTGATGGATTAAATGTTTTAACGGGTGAGACAGGTGCGGGAAAGTCACTTATTATCGACTCTCTCTCTTTGCTTTTGGGAGAAAAGGCAGATAGAGGTCTCATTTCTTATGGTGAAACTTTTGCAAGTGTTGAGGCAGTTTTTTATACAGAGCTTGATGAGGTTTTAGATAAACTTGAAGAGTTTGGTGGCGAAAGAGAAAATACAATAATAATTTATAGAAAACTTTCTCTTGATGGCAAGAATGAATGCAGAGTAAATGGAAAAGCATATACACTTTCTATGCTAAAAGTTATAACAGCTCCGCTTATGGATTTGCATGGACAATTTGAACATCAAGAAATATTAAAAGAGACAAGTCAATTAAAAACACTTGATGCCTTTGGTGGAGAAAAAATTAAGCAGGCAAAACTAGAATATAAAGAATTATTTTTAAGACTTAAAGAAATAAATAAAAAGTTATCAATATATAACTTTGATAGCAGAGATAGAGAAAAACTTTTAGACCTATACAAATATCAAATTAATGAGATTGAAGAAGCAAATTTTAGAGATGGTGAAGAGGAAGAACTCAAAGAGTTTAGGATGAAAGTTTTAAACCAAGAAAAGATAGCTATGAGTCTCTCTAGAATTTGTGGAATGTTTGATGGTGCTGGTGAAGCTATGGGTATTATGGATATGCTCAAGCGTTGTGATTATGAGTTTTCAGAGGTTCTAAAATTTTTGCCTAGTGGTGAGGAACTTGCCAATAGAATTTCATCTGCGAAATATGAACTTCAAGATATTGCAGAATCTGTTCAAACATTAAAAGATGATTTAACTTTTGACGAATTTGAGGCAGATGCGAATGAAAAACGATTAGACTTATTATCTTCACTCAAGAAGAAGTATGGCTCAGACATAAAAGAGATTAATACATATCTTGACAATATAAAATGTGAATATGATAAGATTGTTAACTCAACTGAGATAATTGAAAAACTAAATAGTGAAAAAACGCAGATTACATTAATTTTAAGAGAAAAAGCAGCAATCCTTTCTAATTTAAGAAGAAATATTGCGTCTAATTTTGAAGAAAGTGTTATGGGAGAACTCTCTGATCTTTCCATGAAGAATGCTAAGTTTAAGATAGATTTTGAGGCTTTAAATGAAGATACTGCTGATGAAACCGGATTTGATAGAATTGAATTTATGTTTAGTGCAAATGCTGGTCAACCACTAAAGCCATTAAACAAAGTTGCAAGTGGTGGTGAAATGAGTAGATTTATGCTCTCTGTTAAAAACATAACTGCAGACATAGATAGAGTTGACACAATGATTTTTGATGAGATAGATTCAGGAATAAGTGGAGACACTGCTAATGTTTTAGCTGAAAAACTAGCAAGCACCAGCAGGGCACATCAAATTATTTGCGTAACACATCTTGCACAAGTTGCTAGTTTTGGGAAAAGCCATTATTATATTTCTAAGTTTACTGAAAATGAAAAAACAAGAACCACATTAAAACTTTTGAATGATGACGAAAGAGTAAAAGAAATAGCAAGGATTATTGGCGGAAGTATTTCAGATTTTTCACTAAGCCATGCAAAACTTATGCTTGAAAATGGTAAAAAGTTTTAAGCTTTTTACATAAAAATATTTTATAAACAAAAACTACTTTTATAGGAGTAGTTTTTTTATGGTAAAAAAAAGTATAAAACATCTTTTTGTTAGGCTGACTGTTTGTGTTTTATGCTTAATGATGTTTGGTGCAGGAATAATTCATCCCGTTGCAATAAAGTCGTCTCCAACATATTCTTGTTCTAAGCAAGCGGCTTATGCACTTCCAAGCATAAGTGAAATTGTAAAGAACTTATTTAAGAAAGAAAATAAAGAAACAGTAAACCCAAATAAAGAAAAAAGTTATGTTTATCTTGGAGGATTTCCATTAGGTTTTACAATAAACTGTTCAGGTGTAATTGTTGTTGCAATTTCAAATGATAATTCAGGAAATCTTAAAGAGGGTGACATTATTATTGAGATTGAGGGTGAAAAGGTTTCAAGTGCAAGTCAAATTTTGACAATTATCAATACTGAAAAATATGCAGGAAAAACCCTTAATATAAAATATATTCGTGACGGAGAAACAAAGTCAACAACACTTAAACCAATTTATGATAAGGTTCAAAAATTTTATAAACTCGGTGTTTGGATTAGGGATAATGCAGCAGGAGTTGGAACAATAACGTATATAAGAAAAGATAATTTAAGATTTGGGGCGCTAGGTCACCCAGTCTGTGATATAGACACAGGCAGTCTTCTTCCTGCAAATGATGGAAATATATTTAAATGTAACATTGTTGGAGTTAAAAGAGGAGTTAAGGGTAATGCAGGAGAACTTAAGGGACTATTCCTTCGTTCAGGGAGTGTGCTAGGAACTCTAGATAAAAATAATGAGTATGGTGTTTATGGGAATTTTGATAAAGATTTTATAAATAGTTATGGAAGAGAAGTTGTCCAGGTTGCTGATAGAGGTGAAGTTAAGTGCGGAAAGGCAAAAATTAGATGCACTGTTGATGGAACTGTTCCAAAGGATTATGATATTGAAATTGTAAAAACATATTTCCAGTCTTCAAAATCTAATAAGAGTATGTTTATTAGAGTTACAGATAAAGAACTTTTAAGCAAGACTGGTGGTATAGTTCAGGGTATGAGTGGCAGCCCAATCATTCAAAATGGAAAATTAGTTGGTGCTGTTACACACGTATTTGTTTCTGATCCAACAAAGGGTTATGGCATTTATGCTGATTGGATGATTAATAACTAAAATAATTCAAAATAATTCAAAAATGTAAAAAACTATTAAAAATTATTTGCATAGATGAAGGCATATAGTGTATAATCTTCTCATGGAAATTTGCACAGATTATTTAAATTATGATAATTCATATAAATCAAACTATATTAAAAATAATAGCTTAATAAAAATAGGAAATCCAAGCATTGAAACTTTATATCAAAATATTATGAATGATGTTGATATTGTTTTGACTGAACTATGTGTTTCACCTAAAAAGAATGGCTTTAGATATTGGAAAGATGCTGTATTTATTGTTTTACTTAATGATAAATCACAAATTCAAATCTGCAAAGAAGTTTATCCTGTTATTGCAAAAAAATATGGAAAGTCTCCAATGTCAGTTGAAAGAGCAATGCGTGCTTGTTTTGAATCTGTTATGTACAGCATTGCAAAAAAGGAACAAACATTAATAACAAGTTTTATGAAATCAAGTTTGTTATTTCCACATAATAGTGAATTGTTATGCAGAATAACCGAACTTATATCTTCACATAATTTTCAAAGAGAAAAACAAAATTCTGCTTACTATGCTTATCAAATATAAAATGCTAGCATAAAATATAATGTGAAGATAAGTAGAGTTAGCAGTTCAGATATAAGATTACATTTTAGGGAAAATAGAAGTTACTATTTTTCCTTTTTAATGTGTTTTTGTTTGGGGATTGCAATTGGAATAATTGTGGTTTCTTCAAATGAAAGTTATATTAATTTGTTAACTTCACAAAATAAAATTTTATATTCTTATATAAATGGAACTTATTCTATTAGTGAAGTTTTTTGGAATCAATTTTTTAAATTTCTCTTGCCACTTGTTTTGATTTTTATTTTAAGTTTAAATTATTATAGTTCACTTCTTAGTTTTATTTTTATAACATACCAATCTGCGGTATTCATTATGTCTGCCTCAGCAATAATTTCGCTATATGGTATGTCTGGGATTTTAAATTTTATTTTTATTATGTTGCCAATAAACTTAATATATTTTGCTGTTATGGCATTTTTTATGATTTGCGTTATAGGTAGGTCTCGGCTAGCTAGCAGATATCACGAGTTTGGTTTTGGTTTTGAACGACAATTTTTAGTTAAACTTTTAATTAGTGTTTGCTTTATATTTTTTCTATGTATTTTGGCAAGTTTAATTTATCCATTGTTCTTAAAAAGTGCAATTTTTATTATTTTTTGATAAAAAACGACATATTTTTGCATAAAAATAAAAATATTTTCAAATAATAGGTTTAAAAGGAGCATAACATGAAAAAACCTATTATTTTTCTAAGTTTAATATTTTTATTTACATTTCTTATTTTTCCATTCTCTGGAAATACAAAAGCATATGCGGCACCTTCTTTGGCTGATGAACAAGATCAACCAAAAATTTCTGCAAAATCCGCATTGCTTTTAGACTATTCAACAGACCAGGTTGTTTATTCTAAAAACGCAGATGAAAAACTTCCAATTGCATCAATGACAAAACTTGCAAGTTTAAGTTTGGTGCTAGATAGCATTGATAAAGGTGCAGTAAAAGAAAATGACATGGTTGTTGTTTCTGAAACTGCTGCTGCAGTTGGTGGATCTTCTGCATTTCTTGATGCAGGCTCAAGTTATAAACTAACAGATTTAGTGAAGTCTGTTATTATTGCATCAGCAAATGATAGCTGTGTAGCCTTGGCTGAGCACATTGCAGGAAGTGAAGATGTGTTTGTTTCTAGAATGAACAAGTTTGCAAATGGACTTGGGTTAAAGAATACTAATTTCAAAAATGCTACAGGGCTTCCTGAAAAGGATCATTATTCAACAGCTCATGATATGGCAAAAATTTATAAAACAGTTTGTAATCACAGACTATACAAAAAATATTCAAAAATTTGGATGGAAGATTTTATTCACCCAAGTGGAAGAAAAACAGGACTTGTGAATACAAATAGACTTATCAGAACTTTTGAGGGAATTGAAGGTGGAAAGACTGGATATACAGATGCTGCAAAATTCTGTTTAACAGCGTCAGCTAGTCGTGGAACTACAAGGCTAATTGCTGTAGTTATTGGTGCAGGTGATAGCAAAACTAGATTTAATGAAGTTTCAAGTTTACTTAACTTTGGTTTTGCAAACTTTGAAAGTAAACTTATTGTTAATAGTGAGTTGCCAGTTACAGTGACTACTCCATCAAGATCAAAGACACAAGTTGAGGTTTATCCTTCAAGAGATAGTGTTAAGTTTGAATCAAAACATGAAGACAGCAGTTTTTCAACAGATATAAAACTTAATGACATTAAAGCACCACTAAAAGCAGGTGATGTGGTTGGAAAGGAATTTGTGTTTGATAAAAACAATATGGTGATTGATGAAATTGATTTAATTGTAAAAAAAGATGTTCCAGCATTAAAGCTGAAAGATACTCTTTATGATATCATTTCTAACTGGTAATAATAAAAAACCCATAAATATGACAAATTTATGGGTTTTTTATTTTGTCAAAATTTCAAACAGGGCAACTCTCGTTTGACTAAAAAATATATAATTGATATAATACAACCATAGGTGAAATATGGTTACTCTCTTTAGTGGCAAAACAAATTTAATTTATTTGCTTATATATTTTGTTGCATATTTTATGGCATTGTTTGTTGCTATGCCTTTTCATGAGTTTGCTCATGCATTTGTGGCAAAAAGAGAAGGTGATCATACAGCTGTTGCTTATAGAAGATATACACTTGCACCATTTGCTCATGTTGATTTTAAGGGACTATTATTTTTGATTTTATTTGGATTTGGTTGGGCAAAACCAGTTCCAGTTGATGAAAGAAATTTTAAACGAGGCAAAAAGAGTAAATTTTTAGTAGCCATTGCAGGAATAGTGACAAATTTATGTTTAGGAATATTTTTTCTATTTATATATGTATTGCTCATTAAGATTTGTCCAGACTTTTTAGTTTCAAATTATTATGGAATTTTGCTTGATACATTTTTAAGTATTTCAGTGTCATTAAACTTCCTTTTGGCTTTTTTCAATTTATTGCCAATTTATCCACTTGATGGATTTAGAATTGTTCAATCTTTCACAGGACCAAACAATAAGTTTGTTGAATTTATGAGCAGATATTCATTTATAATTTATGTGGTATTGCTTCTTAGCTCTGCACTTTCATTATATTATTTTTATACGGCAGATTTACTAATTGAAGTGCTATTTAAATTATTTTGTAAAATTTTAGGAGTATGACATGATTACTGAAGATAATGAAATTAATTCAATAGAAGAAACTCAGTTAGCTGAGCAGCAAATTTCTGAAAACTCTAAAGATAATGAAGAAAATGAAAGAACCACTATTGGTTTTGATATGTCTAAATTAGACAAAAAGTCTATGGAAATTTTAGAGGATACTGACGAGAGTGACTATAAATTTAAGTTAGATGATTTTGAAGGACCACTAGATTTGCTAGTTCATTTAATAAAGATTACAAAAATTGACATTCGTGATATTTTTATATCAACCATAACTGAGCAATATTTAAAATATATGGAAGATATTGAAACTGTAGATGTTGAAAAGGCTAGTGAATTTATTAATATGGCAGCAACTCTTTTAGAACTCAAATCTAAGCACTTGCTTCCAAAACCTGCAGAAGATGGAGATGTTGATGACGCTGAAGAAAACTTCTTTAGAATGATTGAAGAATATAAACTCATTAAAGAAGAAACCGCAAAACTTCAAGCAACTGAAAATGTTAATAGTTTTTATAAAGTTCCAGATAGCACAGTGGGTGAGTTTAAATATGAGCTCCCAGATACACTTTCCATTGATGCCTTAGTTCAAGCGTTTACAAGTTTAATGCAAAAAATGGCAATCAAAGCAGAAGTTGTTCAAGAAAAAAAGATTGTTAAAGATAAGTTTACTGTTGCTCAAAAGATTGCTCAAATTAAAGATGAACTAGTAATAAAAGAAAAATTTAAATTTACAGAGCTTTTTGAAGAAGAGTATACTAAAAGCGAAGTAATCAATACTTTTTTAGCACTTTTAGAACTTTTAAAAAGACAATATATAAAAGTTATACAAAATTCATTGTTTGAAGATATAGAGATTGTTAGAAATGAAGATGTATCTGAAAGGCTAACCGAAGATGAAGTTATTACTTATGATGGAGAAAACTAATGGAAAATTTAGAAAATATTATTGAAAGTGTTTTATTTGTTGCTGGAGACCCAGTGCTTGTTTCTGACCTTTGCTTTAAGTTTGATGTCAAAGAAAAAGAAATTATAGAAGCAGTTAAAGTTCTTCAACAAAAATATAATGAAAAGAGTGGTATTAAACTTTTGAGCTTTAATGGAAAACTTCAGTTTGCGTCAAATCCTGATTATGTTGATTATATTTCTGCAGTTCTTAATCCAATTAGACAGAGAAACTTAACTAAGGCAACTCTTGAAACAGCTGCAATTGTGGCATATAAGCAGCCAATAACTAGAACAGAAATTGAGGAAACTCGTGGTGTAAATTCTGATTATGCAATTAATATTTTGCTTGAGCATAAGCTCATAGAAATTGTGGGTCATAAGGACACAGTTGGAAAACCTGCATTATTTGGAACAACTGATGAATTTTTAAAAAGATTTTGTATATCAAATATTGATGAACTTCCAGATTATGATGAGCTTATGGAAAAGATTCAAAAGATTAGAGAAAATTATTCTGAAAGTTTGTTTAATAGATTTGAGCCAGTTACTCCAACTGAAGAGGAAGTAGATAAAAAGCTTGCTGAGGCTTCAGTAAATGCAGAAACAATAGAAATAGGTGAATTAAAAACTTCTGATGAATTATAAATAAAAATTAATATTTTTCGCAAACTATAAGTATGACGCACATGCTTATAGTTTTTTTTAGTGTTTTGCTTATTGTGTGTTTAATTATTTTTCCATTCAAAATAAGACTAATGAGTCACTTCAATATTTTTGAACTAAAGGGATTTTATTGTTTTAAAATAATGTGGTTTAAGCTTTTAAATGGAAGAATAATTATGCAAGATGGCGAATTGAAAATGGAGAATTCGGTAAACTTTATGGACGGTTATTATAATGGAAATTTTGTTAAAGAATTTTCTAAACAAATAATTAGTAGAATCGACATAAAGAAAGTTGAATTATTTTTTACTGGTGGGATAGTAGATAATTCATTTTCATCAGCAATAATGTGTGGAAGTATATCTTCAATAATTCAAACATTATTCAGCTTTTTGTCACAAAAGTATGAAGGTGTAAAATTATATAAAGATATTTCGCCAACCTTTGATGAAAATAATTTAGAGTTAACATTTGATGGCGTTATAAGCATAAGCTTGCTTGCAATATTTTTGTCAGCCATAGCTGCATTATTTAAATCTAATAAAAAGGAGAATAAAAATGAACAATAATTTTTCAGGAAATAAAATTGATGAGGTTATGAACTCAGCACTCAAAAACATCAGATCACTTGTTGACGTTGATGTGGTTGTGGGAAAGGAGATTTCAAACAATAGTGGACTTGTTGTGCTTCCACTTACCAAGGTGACAATGGGTTTTGTTTCTGGTGGTGGTGAATATTACTCCGAGCTCAAAGAAATTAAAAAAGATAAGGAATATCCATTTGCAGGTGGCTCTGGTGCAGGTTTTAGTTTGCAACCAATTGCATTTTTGGTTATTGATGGAAAGACAGTTGAGATAATTAAAGTTGACCAAAAATCAGCCATTGAAAAACTTATTGAAGCCGTTCCTGAAATCACGAAGTTCATAAACAAAACATTTGGCAAGGATAAGAAAAATGAAGATTAAGGCTAAAATTATAGCCTTTTTTATGCTTTTTGCCTTGATTTTGCAGTTTTTTACCTTAGTTAATCAAAAACAAACAGCTTATTCAATTTTAAAAAAACAAGTTGATCCATATGAGGCTATGATAACAATTGAGGCAAATTCTGGTAGAATCTTGTATGCAAAAGATGAACATAAAAGGCTTCCAATGGCAAGCACAACAAAAATTTTAACTGCCATTGTTGCAATAGAAAATTGCAAAGACCTTGACAAAAAATATGAGATTCCAAAATCTGCTGTTGGAATTGAGGGTTCGTCAATTTATCTTAAGGCAGGTGAACATTTATCTATAAGAGAATTATTATATGGACTTATGCTTCGTTCAGGCAATGATTCAGCTGTTGCAATTGCAGAAATTATTTCAGGCTCGGTTCCAAAATTTGTAAGTGCAATGAATAAAAAATGTGAAATGTTAGGACTTAAAAACACACATATAGTTACAGTTAATGGATTGCATGATGAAAATCACTATAGCACTGCCTCAGATCTTGCAAAGATTTCAGCTTATGCAATGAAAAACTCTGAGTTTGCAGAAATTGTTTCAACTAAAGAAAAAACTATTAGTTCTGAATTTGATAAAAAATATGGTTACCGATATTTAAAAAATAAAAACAAACTTTTAAACATGGTTAATGGTGCAGACG
Organism: uncultured Clostridia bacterium; assembly: GCA_949878595.1. Lineage (GTDB taxonomy): Bacteria > Bacillota > Clostridia > Christensenellales > UBA1242 > RGIG1681. The sequence continues at coordinate 11,460 of CATLBG010000007.1, read as the reverse complement.
GTATTAAGACTGGCTACACAACTAAAGCTGGCAAATGCTTTGTTGGTAGCAGCACTCGAAATGGTATGAGAATAATTTCTGTTGTGTTAAATGCAAAATCTACTTTTAATGAGGCCGCAGATTTAATACAAAAAGCTTTTTCTGAATATAAAATGACAAAGCTATTTTCGAAGGGAAATTTATTAGAAACAGAAATAACAAATGGAAAGAACAAACAGAAAATTCCTGTTATTATTCCAAACGATATTGTTTATCCACTCAAAGATAAAGAAATGCTTGATATTACTGCGAGACTAGAACTTAAAGAAAATTTAACTGCACCAATAAAAAAAGGTGAATCTATAGGTGAGCTTAAAATAAAACAAGAAAATAACTTGATTTTTTCTGAGAAACTCTATACTATTAAAGTAGATAAAATTAAGGAAGAAAACTACTTTAAAAAATTAGTAGAAGCGTTTTAGAATTTATGAGAATCAACAAATATTTAGCCTCATCAGGACTTGGCTCTAGAAGAAAATGTGAGGAGTTTGTAAATAGTGGAAAAGTTACCATTAATGGCAAGGTTGAAACCAACCTTGCTTTTGATGTGTCTGAAAAAGATAAAGTTTGTGTTGATGGTGTCAAAGTGAAACCGCCAATTAGGTTCACTTATCTAATGATGCATAAGCCAAAGGGATATTTAACTTCAGTTTCTGATGATAGAAACAGAAAAACTGTCATGGAGCTCTTGCCAAATGAATATAAATTTTTAATGCCAGTTGGAAGACTTGACTATAACTCAGAGGGCTTACTTATATTTACAAATGATGGCGACACTGCTCAAAATATAATGAGACCTAGCAAAGAAGTTGTTAAAACTTATCAAGCAAAGGTTGAGGGTGAAGTGACTGAGGCAAACAGACAGGCCATGGAAAAAGGTGTAACCTTAATTGATGGAACAAAGTTTAAGAAATGTAAAGTTAAAATAATAGAAATCAAAGATAGAAAAACAAAATTAGAAGTTCAAATCACTGAAGGTAAAAACAGAGAAATTAGAAAAATATTTGATAACTTTGGATATAACGTAATCTTTTTAAAGAGAGTTGCCATTGGTGAAATTAAACTTGGTGGGCTTACTAGAGGAACATGTAGATTATTGCATAGTTCAGAAATTGAATATTTAAAATCTTTGTGAGGTGATATGAAAGTTGCAATAATTGGCGGTGGAGCTTCTGGTATGATGTGTGCGACCATGATTGCTAGAAAAGGTCATAATGTTACACTTTTTGAAAAGAATGAGAAGCTTGGCAAAAAAATCTATATAACTGGCAAGGGCAGATGTAATGTTACTAATGCCACAGTTGGGGATACCTTTTTAAAAAATGTAGTGAATGGCAAAAAGTTTGTTATGGGTGCAATCACTAGATTCAATTCAAATGATACAATTAATTTTTTTAATGAAGTTGGAGTTCCATTAAAAATAGAAAGAGGAAATAGAGTATTTCCTGAAAGTGATAAATCTAGCGATATAATTAGTGGGCTTGAAAAGGCAATGCGTTGGGCTGGTGTTGAAATAAAACTTAACTTAGAAGTTCAAAATATTAGTGTTGAAAATGGTAAAATTGTTGGCTTAATTATTAATGGAAAAACTGAAAAATTTGATGCAGTTGTTGTTGCAACAGGTGGTGTAACATATCCTGCAACTGGGTCAACAGGAGATGGCTATAAATTTGCAAAATCTGTTGGACACTCTATAATTGAACCAGTTCCTGCTCTGTGTGCAGTAAGGTTAAAAAATAATAATGAGTGCAAACAGATTGAGGGTCTTAGTTTAAAAAATGTTAAGCTTTATGCAAAGCTTGATGATAAAATTGTTTATCAATCTGATGTTGGAGAAATGCTTTTCACATCAAATGGAATTTCTGGGCCATTAGTTCTTAGTATGTCTAGCTATATAAATAGATGTGATTTAACTAAGCTTAAAATTTATATTGATTTCAAACCGGGAATTTCAGAAGATGGCTTGCTTACAAGACTTGATAGAGATATTGTCAACTTAAAGGCAAAACAAACCTCAAGTTTATTTGAGGGTTTGCTTCCAAGAAGTTTAATTCAATTGTTTGCAAAGAGGTTAGGCTTGAAACTTACAGAAAAAGCTAATCAAATAACTAAAGAAAAACGCAAAAATATAGCTTTTTTATTGAAAAACTATGAATTAGAGCCCATTTCTCTGGAAAATTTTGAAAGTTCAGTTGTTACAGCGGGTGGCATTAATTTAAAAGAAATCAATCCAAAATATATGAAGAGTAAACTTGTTGATAATCTATATTTTGTTGGAGAGGTTTTGGATATTGATGCACTTACTGGTGGGTTTAACTTGCAACTTGCATTTTCAACTGCAGTGACTTGTGCGAGTGATTTTAAGGATATTAAGGAGTAGAAAATTATGTTATTTATTATTTTATTTGCAATTATTTATTTGCCACTTATAATTTTATATCCAACTAAGGTAATCTATAAAGAGAAGATGCCAAAGGAAGGAAAGATGATTGTTACAAGCAATCATTATTCAAATTTAGATCCATTAATTTATGATGCTAAATTTGTGACTAAGTTTAGATATATGGCAAAAATTGAGCTTTTCAGAACCAAGTTTAAAGCTTTTGTTATGAGAGGAATTGGTGGTTATCCAGTGGATAGAGAAAATGTTTCACCCTCAGTTTTTAAAACAACACTAGAGTTATTAAGTAAAAATAAAAAAGTATTTATTTTCCCTGAGGGAACAAGAAATAAAGATGGCACAGAAAAAATGGCAGATGCCAAGGCAGGAGCAATTTTATTTGCATCAAAAAGTGGAGCTGATATTATTCCAATGCTCATGTATCGTCCACCAAAAATCTTTAGAAAGAATTATATCATTGTTGGAAATCCATTTAAAGTTGAAGGTGCAGACCCAAAGAAACTTACAAAAGAAGAACTTGCAAGTAATCTAGAAAGATATGAAAAAATTCTAGTTTCACTTAGAGAAAAGTTAGATGAAAAAGTTGATAAAAAATATAGCAAGAAAAAATAAAATTTGCTTGTCAAATTTTTAAATATAACTATAATGATATTGTTTGGAGATGAGTCCTGATCAAACTAATCTTTAAGCTATATTGAATTTTAGCTAGCAACAATTTAATATATTATCAAAGGAGGGAATTTTAAACTTTTTAAAGCGTGCTGTTTAAAATTTCCTTTTTTGTATTTATGCTGGTGTAGCACAGTGGTAGTGCATCTGATTCGTAATCAGGGGGTCGCAGGTTCAAATCCTGTCACCAGCTCCAAATTGTTAAAAATTTAAGGAGGGGGATTTATGGCAAAATTTTTAAGTACAGCTAAGTCAAAAATTATTGCAGCAGTTTTAGTTGTTGCAGTTGCTGGGCTTGCAGTTGGCGGATACTTTTTATTTAGAAAAAAAGGTATTGGATTAAACTTTGATTATGGCAAGGGAGCGTTGGCAGCAAAAAAAGTTGAAAATGCTCAGTATACTCCAGATATGGATAAATTTATTGATGCTAACACTTCTGTAGAATTAGCAAGTATTAACTATAAAAATATAATTGATAGTTATGAAAACTCAGAAAATGGCGAGGCCGAAGAAAAAAAACTTACTGAAGAGCAATTTGCAGAATTAATTGATAATTATGCAACTATTGAAAACTATGCAGGTGCGGGAAAATATCTTGGCTATGATATTTATGAAATAAAAGCTGAAATAAAATATGTAGTTGAAAAAGTTCCTGCATTTGGTCAATGGTTTAGAATGCCAATTATGAGAGAAGAACATGGTTATGTTAGTATTCCATATTACGAAAGTTGGGCATATTATTTAGAGCTTAATGAAGAAACAAATGATATGCCCAACAAGCAGTTATCTTGATTTTGATAACAATAAGGTAATTGAAGATCATGAAGATGGAACAAGTTTTGTTCAATATGAAATAATGAAAACAAATTATCTTTTAACTGAAGATGGTGAAGAAATTGTTGAATGTTTTATTTATTCTGTTGGTGTAGACAATAAATCGTCAGATAATAATTTTAATGACAATACAAAAGATTATTATCCATTTGAATATCAATATCTTAAAAATGTTAAAGACAAATATTTGATTAAATATCATATTACACCTGCTGAGAGAGCCACAGTTTCAGGCTTCACAAATCAAAATGGTGAGTCAGATGATGGTATGGACATAAGAGGATTATATCCATACGGACACAGAAGAGAAATAACAATTGTTAATTATGATGGTTATAAGAGCATTGAAATGACACAAGTTGACCAAATGGTTCATACTCTAGTAAATTCATATCATGAAAATATTACTGAATTTGATATGACAAGTGAAAATATTAAACTTTTGCTAAAAACTATTGGCTTATCAGAAGAAACATTATCAAATTCAACAAGTTGCACAGACTTACTTGACATAATTTCAAAACAGATAGTAGATAACTTTGAGTTAAAAAATAATTGGCCAACTATCTATAAATAAAGTTCAGATGCTTATAATATTGAAAAAATTGAAGGTGCTTTTTACAATAAAGATTTGCCAATTTCAAATATTGATATATATGCAAGTTGCAGAGGACATAATAAAGATTCAATAGAATTTGAAGCATATGCAGAAATTTATGACATCTCAAAGTTAGACTTAAACAAAGAATATTCATTCAGTATGGCATTAAAAAATGTAGAAACTGGTGAAATTATTGTTGTTGAAACAGCCTATAACAAGATACAAGCTCAAAATGAAAATGGTTCATCTGAAACAATTTATATAATAGAGGGTACAAACATAAATATAAATGCTTCAAAAATTCAAGTTGATAAAGATGGAACTTATGAAGTTTGTTGTGTTTTAACAGAAAAACAGGGTGAAACAGATAAAATCGTTTTTGACCCACTTCAAACTGCATACCTTAGAGGATACTATGGTTTAATTATTCCAGAAACCACTGATGATAACGGAGTTGTTCACTCATACAAGGTTAGGGGAAATGGTGGAAAATTAACAATTACAGTTTCATCAAATTCAGAAAATTTATAGAAAGGGCGAGACAGATTTGTCTCGTTTTTTTAAAAAATTAATAAAAAACTAAAAAAGTTTATTGACAAGCATAAATAGAATACATATAATAATATCATACTAATTTAGTAGGAATTAAATCTGAGGAGATATTATGATATATTTAGATAATGCAGGAACAACCGAACTTAGCAAAAGTGCACTAGATGCAATGATGCCATATCTAACTAGAGAATATGGCAACGCTAGCAGTTTGCACTCATCTGGTCAAAGATCAAAAGAGGCACTTGAAACTGCAAGAGAGGATATTGCAAAATGTTTGAATGCTAGTCCTCGTGAAATTTACTTCACATCTGGTGGAAGCGAAAGTGACAATCAAGCAATTTTGTCTGCGGCAGAACTTGGTGCAAAAAAGAATAAAAAACATATAATTTCTAGCAAATTTGAACACCATGCAGTGCTTCACACTTTAAAGAAACTTGAAAAACAAGGCTACAAAGTAACATACCTTGATGTTTATGAAAACGGAATAATTCATCTTGATGACCTTGAAAGTGCAATAACTGAAGAAACTTGCTTGGTTACAATTATGTTTGCAAATAACGAAATTGGAACTATTCAACCAATAAAAGAAATTGGTGAAATTTGCAGAAAGCATGGGGTTTTATTCCATACTGATGCAGTCCAGGCAGTTGGTCATATAAATGTTGATGTTAAAGATCAATGCATTGATATGCTTTCACTTTCAGCACACAAATTCCATGGGCCAAAGGGCATAGGTGTTCTTTATGCAAAACAGGGAATTTTGCTAACAAACCTTATTGAGGGTGGAGCCCAAGAGCGTGGAAGGCGTGGTGGTACAGAAAATATTGCTGGAATTGTAGGAATGGCTCAGGCTTTAAAAGATGCAGTGAAGGAACTTGATGAAGTTTCAAAACAAGAGACAAAGCTTAGAGATAAACTTATTGAGAGTCTTGGCAAAATTCCACATAGTAGTCTTAATGGTGATGCAAAACTTAGACTTTCAAATAACTTCAATATGTGCTTTGAAGGGATAGAGGGTGAAAGCTTGCTATTACTTTTAGATGATGCAGGAATATGTGCTTCATCAGGCAGTGCATGCACATCTGGTTCACTAGACCCAAGTCATGTACTTCTTGCAATTGGCAGACCACATGAGGTTGCCCATGGTTCGTTAAGACTAACTCTAAGCAAATATACAACTGAAGAGGAAATTGATTATGTAATTAAGAAAGTTCCAGAGGTTGTAGAATATTTAAGAAAAATGAGTCCAGTTTGGGACGAACTTGAAAAGGGTAAAAAACAACATATTTTATAAAAAAAGAGGATACATATGAAAGCATTAATTGCAATGAGTGGTGGTGTAGACTCGTCTGTGGCGGCACTTCTCACAAAAAATATGGGCTATGAATGTATAGGTTGTACAATGAAGCTTCACGACAACGAAGATGCAGGTGTTGAAAAAAGCAAAACTTGTTGTTCGTTAAATGATGTTGAAGACGCAAGAAGTGTAGCAATAAGACTAGGTATGCCATACTATGTTTTTAATTTTAAAGATGGCTTTAAAGAAAAGATTATATATAAGTTTATAGATTGTTATGAAAATGGCATAACTCCAAATCCATGCATCGATTGCAATAGATACATGAAGTTTGATAAACTTTTTGAAAGAGCAAAGGTGTTAGGCTGTGACTGTATTGTTACTGGTCATTATGCAAGAATTGAAAAAGAAGGTGACAAATTCTTGCTTAAAAAGGGCTTAGATGAAACGAAAGACCAAAGTTATGTTTTGTATTCATTAACTCAGGAGCAACTTGCTCACACATTGTTTCCACTTGGCAACTTGCCAAAGACTGAAGTTCGAAAGATTGCAAATGAAAATAATTTTATAAATGCAAACAAGAGTGATAGTCAAGATATTTGTTTTGTTCCAGATGGTGATTATGCAAAAGTTATAGAACTTCATTCTGGAAAAACCTATCCTAAGGGTAAGTTTGTTACTAAAGATGGAAAAGTGATAGGTGAGCATAAAGGGATAATTCATTATACAATAGGGCAAAGAAGAGGGCTTGGAATTTCAAGTGAATGTCCATTATATGTTTGTGAAATTTGCAAAGAAAATAACACTGTTTGCCTTGGCAGTAATGAGGATTTATTTAAATCCGAGGCAGATGTGGTTGACTTTAACTGGATATGTGGTGTTCCAGCTGAAAAGTATATAAAGTGCAAAGTAAAAATAAGATATAAACAAAAAGAGCAAGATGCAACGGTTTATCCAAAAGGTGAAAATAAAATTCATATTGTTTTTGATGAGCCGCAAAGGGCAATCACACCAGGGCAAGCAGCTGTTTTATATGATGGTGACACTGTGCTTGGTGGTGGAATAATAATTTAAAGGAGAAAGATATGTTATATAGTGAAAAAGTTATGGATCATTTTAGAAATCCAAGAAATGTGGGTGAAATGGAAGATGCTGATGGTATTGGCGAAGTTGGCAATGCAAAATGTGGCGATATAATGAGAATGTATATAAAGGTTAAAGACAACATTATTACTGATGTAAAGTTTATGACTTTTGGTTGTGGAAGTGCAATTGCAACAAGTTCAATTGCAACAGAAATGATAAAGGGAAAGCCTATTAATGAAGCTCTAGAGCTTTCAAACAAAGCTGTTGTCGAGGCACTTGGTGGACTTCCAGCACACAAGATTCACTGCTCAGTTTTGGCAGAAGAAGCAGTTAAGGCTGCAGTGAAAGATTATTATGAAAAGCATAATATTGATTATGATAAGTCTCTTTACTGCGTGGGAGATTGTCCATGTGCTCATGAACATGACCATATTGAAGAAGAGTAGAAAAACGCAAAAATCGGTGTAAGATGGAAGAAATATTTGATACTTATGATATAAATGGTAATTTTTTGGGAATAAAACCAAAAAGTTTTTGTCATGGAGAAAATCCAGGTTGTTATCATAAAGCAGTTTGGATTTGGATTGTAAATAATAAAGGAAAGTTATTAATTCAAAAAAGGGCAGCTTGTAAAAAACATCACCCAAACAAATATGGTGCACCATCAGCAGGGCATGTTCAAGCTGGTGAAAGTTTGCTTCATGCCTGTGTACGTGAAACAAAAGAAGAACTTGGTTTAGACACGAAGGAAGAAGATTATATCTTTTGGGGCGAAATGATTATTGAAGAATGCAATGAGTTTGCAGAAACATATTTGCTTAAAACCACCGCAGAGATAGAAGACATGACACTTCAAGAAGAGGAAGTTGCATTTGTTAAATATTTAAGTATTAATGAGTTTGAAAAAATAATTCACTCAGATGAATTTTGTGTAGGTTTTGAAAAATATAATAATTGGATATGTAAAAAATTAAAAGCTTATCTTGAGGAAAATAATTTTATATAGTAACATAAAAAGAACTGATTTATATCAGTTTTTTTATTTTTAAATTGGTTGAAAATTTTAAAATGCTGTGATATAATTTTAATGTAAAATTTGTTCCCATAGTAAAGTGGATATTACAAACCCCTCCTAAGGGTTAGTCGGCGGTTCGAGTCCGTCTGGGAACACCAGTTTTAAAAAATAGGTCAGTCACGAATTTGACTGGCTTTTAAATTTATTTTAGGGAAAAACTTTTATATGTCAATTCTATATATAATTTCACAGGTTCTTATTTTTATTGGCACAGCAATAGATCTTGCTGCAAGACTAATGAAGAGCAAGAAGTTGATTTTAATTTTAATGGTTATATCAAGTTGCTTTTCTGTTGCATCATATATATTCATAAGTTATCCGCTTCCTGCAATAATCAATGCAATAAATTTAGCAAGAAGCATATATTATGTTTACTTAAATGAAAAGGATAAGCCTCTTAAAAGTTATATTGTTCCCATTGTTTTAACGGTAATTACAACATGCATTTCAGTTGCTTGCCTTTGGACAAATGCATATGACTTATTTATGATAGCATCACTTTCAATTTTAGCTATCGGTTTTTCATTTAAAAATTTGTTAGAAATTAGAATAATAACTATTGTGAATGCTGCAATGTGGTTATTTTACAACATATTGTTAGGTGCATATGTTGGGGCATTATGCAATGTTTTAAATATAATTCTTGCGATTGTAGGAATAATTCTCTATGATATTATTGCTCCAAGAAAACAGAAAAAACAAGTTGAACTTGCAAAATTATCTGAGCCTATAGAGGACATAGAGTATATTCCTCAAGAAAATGAAAAATAAACAACCATTAATAGGTTGTTTTTATTTTTAATAAAAAGTTTTTAAAATATAACTATTGACCAATTTAAACTAATATGTTATAATAAAAATAGGTGAAAAAATGAAATACTTTTTTAATGAAGAAATAAATAAAGTTACAAAATGCGACGGTGGATCTTTTGTTGTTACACAAAGTCATATAGATGAAATAACAATGAAAAGCTATACACAAGATTATTTAATGGATGGCTTAGGGAGAATAAGTGAAGTTGGCTTTGATAAAATTGAGTCAGAAGACAACTATGGAAATGTTCGTAATGATGGATTTTATGTGGCAGAAAAAGATAAGATAAAATATTTTATTAATAAAAAATTAGAAGTGTTGACAACAGCTTTTAATGATATTGATGAATATAATGATAAAGGTTATGCAACAATTTATTTTGATGAGAGAAAAAAATGGCATAATGTTTGGAGAAGAATTTGATAATGTTTATGGTTTTGAAAATGGCATAGCAGTTGCAAGACTTAATAATGGAAAATTTGTTTATGTTAATGATGATTTTAAAATTATTAGTCCTGAGTTAGAAATGGCTTTCCCAGCTGGTAGCAACAAATATTTCCCAGTTCAAAAAGATAAAAAAATTTATATTGCAGATAGAAATTTTAATATTTTAAGTAAAGCTCCAGAGCATATGGTTTTCATAAGTGATTATGGTTATGTTTTTGCTTTCAGTGACAAAAAGTTAAATGGCAAATCTTTTGATGTGTTTGATGTTAATGGAAAATATATTTTGTCTGCAAACATTATTGCATTCTCAAATGAAAAATTAGTAAGATTTTATGATGGTAATGGTGCAAAATTTTTAAATCAAGAAACTGGTGAAATTTATGGCAGTGAAGGCGAATATTCTTCAGCTGAGCATTTCACTGGAAACTTAACTTGTGTTGGACTTGGATTAGATGAAAATGGTGAACACATATTTGGTTTTATTAATGATAAAAATGAAAGAATTGGAGAGGTCTATGAATGTGCTTTTGTGGCAGATGAAAATCTTAGAGCAATTTATGTTCCAAATACAAGAGGTGATCATGGCAAATTTTATTTGATTGATGAACATGATAATATTTCAGCGAAAGGATTTGCAAGACTTGGACTATTTAGTGATGGGCTAGCAAAGTTTGAGTGCCGCAAAGATAGATGGACTTTTACTGATAAAAAAGGTGTTAGATTTAAAGAAGATTATGATTCAGTTAGTAGTTTTCATAATGGGTTTGCAAAGGTAAAAAACGCAAATTCAATTGATTTTATTGATAAAAATGGTGTTTCTCTGCTAAAAATTAGTAAATTTGTGCAAAAGTTAGAAAATGACCCAATTGAATTTTTAAACATGCCAAGTGAATTTTTCGAGGACTTTGAATTAATTTCAAAACTTTATGAATGTGTTATAGAAAAACTAAATTTAGAGTTATTTGAAGCCCAAACAGAAAATAGAAAACAGCAAATCAAAAATCAGATAGAAACAATAAAAGAAAAATTTGAGGAACTGAATAGAAAGAATAAGCAAAAATCATAAAATAAAAATCAGGTCAAAAGACTTGATTTTTTTATCTTTAAAATTATAATTTTGTGAATAGGAGAGTTTATGAAGATTTATACAAAAACATACACAAATGGCTTAAGGCTCATATTAGAAAAAAACAATAAAAATGTAATCGCATCAAATATCTTATTTAATGTTGGTTCAAATTTTGAGAACAAAACAGAAGAGGGGTTTTCACACTTTATTGAACACTTAGTTTTTAAGAGTTCAGAAAAGTTTTCAACTGAAGAGATTATGGATAAGTTAACTTTTTATGGTGCAGACTTCAATGCTTATACTTCAAAAAATCTAACAAGATTTATTTTTAAGTGTTTAAAAGAGAATTTTGAAAAATGTTTTGAGATATATTCAGACATGTTAATTAATTCAAAATTTCTTTCAGATGAAATTGATAGAGAACGAGATGTTGTTATTGAAGAAATAAAAAAGTATGAAGATGACCCAGTTGAAGTTATGCTTCAAAAAATCTCTTCAAATTATTTTAGTGGAACAACCTTTGCACATGATGTGCTTGGGAATGAAGATATAATTTCAAATGTTTCAAGAGAC
>CATLBG010000006.1 GCA_949878595.1 uncultured Clostridia bacterium | reverse complement strand
GTTTTTGCATGTTTTTATGCTTTTAATATAACATTTTCCCTTTATTCTTGGGACTGTTCTGCGTTTTCGCTTAAGCTCCGCATACAAAAACCACCCAAATTGGGTGGGTTTTGTTAAAATATTAATCTTTAAGCAGAATAGACCCTTCGACTTTGCTCAGGGTGACAATTATATGGCCATTGAGCGTAGTTGAGAAATCTAATCCGCTTAAGACTAAAAAAGCAGCTAGATTTGCCGCCTTTTATATTTTTATTTATTTAAGATTTTGATTGGAACATTTCGCCAATCATATTTTGCAAATGCCTTTTCACCATCATTATCTATATAAACTTCATTGTTGGCTATTTTTATATATTCATTCTTTTTATATTTTTTTATATCATTCAAGTAAGCTGGATAACATTCTTGGTCTAGCGTGCGGAATATATCTTTTGAATTTTCCATTTCTTCTGAATAGCACATTCTGAACATTGATGCATGAACGAATACTAATTTCTTTATCCAACCAAAACCCTTTAGTGCGTCTTTGCCATAGTCTTTGGTTATGTCTCTATATGGCTCTGCCTCAAGTGTCCATGAAGTATCTGAACCCGCCAATACACTGCCTGCACTATTGCCAATATAAAGAACATTTTGTTTTTCTACTAGGGCTTTTAGTTTGTCAAATTGCTTATATTTTTTTAAATAATCTATAAGCTTTGTTGTGTTGCCGCCACGAACAAAAATTGCACTCAATTTATCAGAAAATTTATATTTTGGAGTGAGATCTATTATATTGAAACCAAAATCTTTTAGTTGGTCTTTTGCACCGCTTTCAAACATTTCTGAATCTTCTTCGCAGGCATAACCTACAAACAAACAATTTAAGCCCTTGCCCGATTCTAAAAATCTATTTAAATATTTATAACCGACTCCTGTGAAGTCTGAACAAAGTAAAAGTTTCATAAATTTTCTCCTTTTTTATTTTCGTTTGCTGAGTAGCCACGGGCGAGCAATGCAAGTTCTATCGCGTCTACCCTCTTAAATATTTCTGAAAAGTATACCATAAAAATCATATGACCCTGAGTGAATATGTTTTTAAGTGTGAATCTGAAGCCTCTTGCCTTTAATGCCTTTGTTAAATTTTTTGCCGAGCTTGATAGCACGGACATAAACGAAAGTGCTATGACTATGGTGAGTGCAATGGCATTGGTATCTATTTTAAACAGCTTTAGTGGAAACAAAAGTTGGCTGATGCCATCAGCAATAAGTGCCGGTGTGAAAATTTTGCTGAATAAAATGCCAAAGTATGCAACCGTTAATACCTTTAAACCAACTAGCAGACTTGTTAAAATTTCCTTTTCAAAAGCATAGTTTAATCCAAAAATTATTGCAGATAAAATTAACATTCTTATGAAATATTTTAAAGTTTTAAGAGGCTGCTTATAGAAAATCAAACTCAAAATTAAGTTAAAGGTTGCAAAGCCTGAAACCCAAATAAAATTTGGTGCAAAGAAGCATACACATGAGTAGGCTATGAAAAATATTATTGCAAAAATCATTTAAGTTTCCTCCAAAGAGTCTTTAAAATTTCTTCATCGTCTGACAGGTTATACTCTTTTAGTTTGCTCAAAATCTCTAGTTTTAACGGAACATGAATATTTTGATCTTTAAACAAGCTTAAGTTTTTTAATATTTCCTCTCTTGTGGCAAAGGTTTTTACTTCACCGTCAGACATAATTAAAACTTTGTCTGAATGAACAATTTCTCCAATAAGGTTGGTTGCAAAAACTATGGTTATGCCACTAGCTTTGAGCTCTTTAAATAATTTGAAAAGTTCATTTTTTGCCTCTGGATCAAGATAGACTGAAACTTCATCAAAAATTAAAATTTCTGGTTTGCATGCAAGCATGTTCGCAATTACGAGTCTTTGTTTTTGACCAGCAGATAGTGCTGACGTCTCTTGCTTTTCTAACCCACTCAAATGAACAAGTGAAAGTGCTTCGGTTATTCTATTATTCCATTCTTCTTTTGGGACTCTTTGATTTTTGAGCGTAAACTTTATATCATCTGATATGGTACTAAAAATGATTTGATTGTCTGGATTTTGAAACACCATTCCTATGCCATTTCCACAAACAGGTTTTTTGCCGTTAACTAAAACTTCACCTTTCTTTGGCTTGAGCAGACCAGCCATTAAGTTTAAAATTGTAGTTTTTCCACTGGCATTGTTTCCTGTTATTGCAATGATTTCACCTTTTTCTATATTAAAGTTTATATCTTTAATTTCAAAGTTTGGATATTTAAAGTTTACATTATTAAAGATTATCATAATTCCTCCTGAACACCTAAGGCGTTTCTGCCGAGCTTTTCATATGATCGACTTTTTTGAAGTGCAAAATGAATGCCTTGCATTAACACTATTCTTATTGGAACAAGAATGGCTTCTTTGATTAATCTTGTTGTTCCAAAAACCACAACTGCTTTTTTGGTTGTAATTAATATCCACAATGTATTTAAACAAAGATTGCATATAAGTGAAACAAGCACAACAGCAATAATAAGTCTCCACAAAAATTGCTTGCCATTTAAATTTTTTGCACGCCTTAGAAATAAGCCATAAATTAAGCCTGTTAAAATTGAAGAAAAAGTATAGCCTGGAAAGTATGCTCCAAATGGAAAAAGAAGTGCACCAATAAGGTCACTAAGACCAGCAACTAAAATTGTATGACCAACCCCAAGTAACATTGCTGAAAGAATGATTGGAATAAAGGAGAAACTTATGGAAACTATTGGTGTGTTTATTGACAAAAATCTTGATAACACAATTGATGCAGCCAACAACAAACCACTGAAAATTATTTTTCTTAGTTTTGACACTATATCCCTCCCTTTATAAATTTAGCGTTTTTATTATAGCACAATAGATTTATTTTTGCTATGATTTGATTTAAAAAGATAAACAAAAATATCTATTTAGCAGAACAAAAAACGCAAATTTATGTGCTATGTGACGCATAATACCACATATTTTCAGCATTTGTGAATATTTTAAATTTATATTATAAAAAGCCATAACTGAGCAGTTATGGCTTTTTTTTATTTTAAATATTGCTCAAGCTTTTTACAGCTCTCTTTGTCCATTGCTGGAGTACCCGATAAACGATAAGGAATGTTCATTTCTTTATATTTGCTTTCACCCATGGTGTGGTAAGGAAGAAGTTCTACCTTTTGAACATTAGGAATATTTTTTGCAAATTGTTTTAATGAAAGCACATGTTCTTTGTTGTCATTTATTCCTGGAACAATAACTTGCCTGAGCCATATAGTTTTATTTTGCAATTTGCAAAACTCTAAAAATTTATTAAAATATGAAATATCTAATCCTGTCAATTTTTTATACTCTTCTGGATTAATAGCTTTCACATCTAAGATTATTAAATCTGCAAGTTTAACTGCTTCTTCATAATTTTCAGCAACACCTGATGTGTCTAGTGCAACATGAATGTTATGCTTTTTTAAAAGTTTTATCGTTTCAAGCACTGCTTCACTTTGAAGCAATGGTTCTCCTCCACTGAAAGTCACTCCGCCAGTTTCGCCATAATATGATTTATATTTATTGTAAAGCGAAAGCACTTTTCTTGGGGTAAGTTTTTTTGTGTAACCATTTGCGTCCCAAGTTTCTGGATTATGACAATATAAACATCTAAGTCTGCAACCAGATAAAAATAACACAAGCCTCATTCCTGGACCATCAACCAAGCCCATAGTTTCAATGTCAGTAATTTTTAAAGTCATGATTTATTCCTTTTGTATATTAAATTTAAAACGCACAGTTTGTTTGCTGTGCGTTTTATTAATTTTAGCATTTGTAATTAAATCAAAATTTAAACATAAATAATTTTAATTTATTAAAAGCTTAAACCTATCTCTTTTCGTGGAAGGTTCTAGCAATAACTTCTTCTTGATGTGCACGATCAAGTCTGTTGAAGTTTACAGCATAACCTGATACACGAATTGTGAGTGTTGGATATTTCCATGGATTGTTCATAGCATCAATTAATAAATCACGATTGAATACGTTAACATTGATGTGTTGAGCACCCTTTGCAAAATAACCATCAATAATTTTTACAAGGTTATCAACTTGTTCTTCTTGATTATTTCCAAGAGCATTTGGAACAATTGAGAATGTGTTTGAAACACCATCTTGACAGCAGTTTGCAAATGGAATTTTTGCAACTGAGTTGAGTGAGTTTAGTGCACCTGTGCAATCTCTGCCATGCATTGGGTTTGCACCTGGAGCAAATGCTTCACCAGCTTTTCTGCCATCTGGAGTTGCACCAGTTTTTTGACCATACATAACATTTGATGTAATTGTTAAAAGTGAAAGTGTTGGTTTTGCATTTCTGTAGAGTTTGTGAACTTTTAAATCATTGAAGAACTCTTTAACAAGTTCAACAGCAAGACTGTCTACTCTCTTATCATCATTACCATATTTTGGGAACTCGCCAGTAACTTCAAAATCTACTGCAATTCCTTGTTCATTTCTGATTGGTTTAACCTGAGCATACTTAATTGCTGAAAGTGAGTCAACAGCAGATGAGAAACCAGCAACACCAAATGCCATAAGTCTTTCAACATCTGTGTCATGAAGTGCCATTTGAGCTGCTTCATAAGCATATTTATCATGCATGAAGTGAATGATGTTGTTTGCATCAACATAAACTTTTGCAATCTTTTTAAGCATTACGCTATATGCTTTTCTAACTTTTTTATAGTCTAAAATTTGATCATTAATTCTTTCTACGCCATCAATTACTTTTTTGCCAGTTTTTTCATCTACACCACCGTTGATTGCATATAGAAGCGACTTAGCAAGGTTGCATCTAGCACCAAAGAACTGCATTTGTTTGCCTTGTTTCATTGAAGAAACACAACATGCAATTGCATAATCATGACCATATAGTGGACGCATTGTGTCGTCACCCTCATATTGAATTGAGTCAGTTAAAATTGAAATTTTTGCTGCATATTTTTTAAAGTTTTCAGGTAAACCTTTTGCCCATAGAACTGTAAGGTTTGGCTCAGCACTTGGATTAAGGTTAATAAGTGTGTGTAAGAATCTGAATGAGTTTTTGGTTGTTAAACTTTTTGCTTGGTTTAGCATACCAGAAATGCTTTCTGTAACCCATGTTGGATCACCAGCAAATAATTCATCATAATCTGGTGTTCTAAGGTGTCTGATTAAACGAAGCTTAATAACATATTGATCAACTAGTTCTTGTGCTTCTTTTTCTGTGATAGTTCCGTTTGCAAGATCTCTTTCAATATAAATATCAAAGAATGTTGCATTTCTTCCCATAGAAGTTGCAGCACCATTATTTTCTTTTGCACCAGCAAGATAACCAAAATATGTCCATTGAATTGCTTCTTTTGCTGTTTCAGCAGGTCTTGAAATATCAAATCCATAAGATTTTGCCATTTCTTTTATTTGACCTAAAGCCTTAATTTGCTCACTTACCTCTTCACGAAGACGAATTGACTCTTCAATTTGCATTTCATCAATAAACTCGCCACAAAGATCTTTTTGTTTTTCTTCAATAAGTCTATCAATTCCATATAGTGCAATTCTTCTATAGTCGCCAATAATTCTTCCTCTGCCATAACCATCAGGAAGTCCTGTTAACAAGCCATTGCTTCTTGCTCTTCTAATAAGTGGTGTGTATGCATCAAAAACACCATCATTATGTGTTTTTCTATATGTTGTGAAACTTTTATAAACTTCTTCATTAAGCTTATAGCCATGAGATTCAAGTGCTTTCATAGCAACTTTTGTTCCACCATACATATTAACAATTCTTTTAAGAGGTGCATCTGTTTGAAGACCAACGATAACCTCATTTCTCTTGTCAATATAACCAGGCTTAAATGCTGTGATTCCACTTAAGATGTTTGTTTCAACATCAAGGCAACCACCATTCTTAACTTCTTCATTTAAAAGTTCTTCACATTTTGCCCATACTTTTTTTGTTTTATTGCTTGGTTTTTCAAGGAAAGAATCATCTCCAGTATACTCTGTGTAGTTTTCATCAATGAAACTACTAACATTGATTGTGTTTTGCCAATCTGTACCTTTAAAGCCTTTCCATGCATTTATTTCTTTTTCTTCCATAAATAACTCCTTGAAATTTTATGTTTTTAATTGTAAATCCTGTTTGCATTTTTCATTTGAAACTGCCATTTAGCATAGATTTACTCCATAAACTATTTTAGCAAATTACTAAAAAAAATACAACTGTTTTATGCGATTATAAAAAAAATTAATAGCCCCGTGGCGACTATTAAATTTTTTAATATCCATTAAGCGGGATTGAGTCATCATCATGTCCTTTGATGATTGACTTTATAATAACATTATATTCAAAATCTTCGCTTACTTTTACATGAACTTTGTCACCAACTTTTTTGCCAAGCACTGCCTTTCCAAAAGGACTTTCTTTGCTGATAATTCCCTTGCCAAGGTCTAGTCTTGTGGTAGTAGAAATCATAAGCTCTTCAATGTCACCAGTATCATCATATTCAACAGTAATGTTGTCGAACAAACCAACTTCATCAGGAGCTGACTTTACTTCTATTATTTTTGCTGTGTTTATCATTTTATGCAAAAATCTTATTCTGCTCTCATTTCTGCCAAAAGCACGCCTTGCACTTCTATATTCTGCATTCTCAGAAAGGTCGCCAAGTGACCTTGCCTCTTTAACATCATCTGAAAGTTTTGGACGAAGTTCGTTTGTGCGATGAAAAAGTTCATCTTTCATTTTCTTTATATCAACTGTTGTTAGTTCGTTATACATTTTTGCTCCAAATATCTTTTATATTTTAAAATTCAGTTAAACTTTTATTTGACTCTTTTCCATTAAACTCAAATTGTTTTATTTCGCAATTTGCAAGATAACTATTTGTGTCACTAAACAAATTTCTGTCTGCTGGAATTGGATTGAAATAATAGTAAACAACTCTGCCAACAAAGGCATGAGCGACAATCAAAATATTTTTATCTTTATATTTTTCTTTTATCTCATCAAGCAAAGCATGTACTCTAACAAAAGCATCTTTTATTGGTTCAAGTCCATCATAATGCTCAGTTGTGTCTAAATTTAAATATACATCATGAATAAACTCATTCGTGATTGTTTTACCAACAAGCGAACCTTCTCTGCGTTCAACTAATCTCTCATCATAAATAACAGGTATGTTTTTGTTTAAATTTAATCCATCAAGTGTTTGTCTTGTTCTTGTGAGTGGCGAACAAAATACGATATCTATTTTTGTTCCCTCTAATTTTTTTCCTGCCTCTTTTGCTTGTATTTTTCCATTTTCATTTAGTTCAACATCTATTTCTCCACCATAAACATGTGAGGTGTTGTGAGCGGTTTGCCCATGTCTAATATAATATAAACTCATATAAGTTTCTCCTAACAAAAAATATTATATCATATTTCTTAGCAAGCTTCAAGCAATATATGAGACTACAAACTACTATGTCATTTTTTATTGGTATTAACACACTAAAACTAGAATGTTATAATCCAATAAGATTGGAGAGTGTGATTATGAATAAAGCAGATTTTATTTCAAGAGAAGCTGAAAAAGCTGGTGCTTGGTCATTTATAGAATATTTATATAAACTTAAGGAGCTTAGCAATTTTAATATTGGTGGCATTCCCCTTCATTTGATTGCAGAATCTTCTTGGTTTACTCCAACAAACTGCGAGCTTCTGTCTCGTTGGTTTGATAAATAACAGAAAGTGGTGAATTTGTTAGCATAAATGAAATTATTGAAAAAGAAAAGAATGGTGATTAACCATTCTTTTTATTTTTATTTGTAAATCAATAAAAACGGCATAATTGCCGAAAATATGCGGTATTATGTGTCACATTATACCTTGTTTTGCGTTTTTTATTTTTTCTCATTATAGAAAATTTTATCAAAAATATCGAAGATAGGTTTATATGTTTCCCACTTAAAAACAAATTCTGTGTCGGCATTTTGGACACGAGTCTTAAGCTCATCATAGTCCATATATAAGACTTCTGAAAGCTCCTCTTCCTGAATTGTTATCTCAGAAATTGGAATACATTTTTCTATATAGAATGAATGAGAAAAATTAAAATTATCTGTCATTTCTCTTCTTAAAACTATTAATTTTTTAACTTCATATTCTTCTATATTAAGTCCAAGTTCTTCTTTGAGTTCAGTCTTGAGAGTGTCTTCAATTGTATCATATCCAACAACATGCCCAGCACAAAGTGCAAGTTTGTTTGGGTTTTGTTTTTTGTTTGGACTGCGTCTTTGAAGAAGCACCTTTTTATGCTCATTATCTAAAATCCAAATTGCAACCTCATTATGCCAAAGATTGTTTTTATGAACAACTGATCTTTTTTCTAACTTGCCAGTAGAGTTTCCATTTTCATCTAACACTAAAAGTAATTCTTCTTTATCTGCAAGTTTTTCCATTTCTTTCTCCTTCATTTTTATATTTCAATTTTTCTAATCTCAGCATTTTTTAAATTTGGCATTTCATCATATTTGTAGTCTGAACAATTTTTACCTTGACTATAAAGGTCTATTGCAGCGGCAATAATGCCATGTGTTATTACTAATATAGTTTTATCTGAATAATTCTGTTTGATGTATTCTATGAAATCTTTTGTTCTATTGTAAATGTCTGCATAGTTTTCCATTCCAAGTTCTTTGCTCATACTATCTTTCAATTTTTTCTCATCTTCAGTTAAATTTTTTACTCTACCTGTGAATATTCCCTTATCAACTTCAATTAACCTTTCATCTTTTATAACTTTTAGTTTTCTATCAACATTAAAAATATTTGTAGTTTGAACTGTTCGCATGAGCGGTGAACAAAAAATTAAATCTATCTTTTTATCTTTAATCTCTTCCCTTGCCTTGGCAACCTGCTGTTTGCCAAGCTCACTTAATCTGTTTTGAGACCTGCCCTGATATATTCCCTTTGCATTCCAAACAGTTTGACCATGCCTCATTAAATATAATTGCACTATTATTTCTCCTATTAATTTTCAAAAAACTCTGAATATAGTTTTGCGTTTGGATAGTCTAACTTAATCATTCTATCTTTTACCTTTTTAAAGTTGTAATGTAGAGTTTTATGTTTAATTTTAAGTTTATCATTTTTTGCGATTATAACAATATATTTAGCAGGAATTTTTATCCCAAGTGACCCAACAACATAATATTCTTTTTTATCTGACAATACATGGAATGGATAATGATCATGACCATGGAAAATAATGTCTGCATCAATCCTTTCAAATTTTTTGTCAAAATTTTCTGGAGTTCTATATTCAAGTTCTATTTCATCTTCTACATCTTCATCTGACTTCCACAAATAATGAGTGAAATAAATTTTCTTTCCGCAGAGCGTTAAATATAACTCTTTATCTTTGGTTTTCAATTCTTCTTTAAGCCCATCTGGAACTGAGTTTCGAATATAACTTTGGTGGGCTTGTTTTCTTGCACTTGCCTTCATTGATTTTGGAAGCCCGTTGGCACAATATGAATCATGGTTACCCAAAAGATAGATTTCTTTACCATTTAAAATTTCTTCTAGACACTCTTTCGACCTATCACACATTGTAACTGAATCACCTAGAAAAATTATTTTTGTGGCAGTTTTATAGTCTCTGGTTTTCTTCAGTTTTATAAGTGCATCTAAATTTCCATGGACATCAGCGTATACTAAAATTTTTTCTTTGCTCTTTTGCATATTAAAATTTTATCACAAAAATTCAAGCTTTGCAAATATATATATTTTTCTTTGGAGAAATAGTTTAAAAATTTTAAACTTCCTCCTATTTATTTTGAACTATAGATATTATCTAGTATAATTTATGTGTAATTTAATTTAAGGAGATTCTTATGAAAAAAGTTGATGTTATTCTTGGAGCATTTTTTGGAGACGAAGGCAAAGGTAAAATTATTGATTATCTTTCAACAAAAGCCGATATTTCACTCAGATGTGCTGGTGGAAACAATGCAGGACACACTATTGTTATTAATGGGCAAAAATTTGCCATGCACCTTATTCCATCTGGAATATTTTCTGGTGCTGTTGCTATTATTGGAAACGGCGTTGTTGTTGACCCAAAAGTTTTGCTTGAAGAAATTAAAACCCTAAATGACGCAGGTATTTCTACTGATAAACTTTTAATCAGCGAAAAAGCTCATGTTATTTTCCCTTATCACAAGGAATATGATGAGCTTGAAGAAGAAATGCGTGGCAAAAATAAAATTGGAACAACCAAAAGAGGTATTGGACCAAGCTATAGTGACAAAATGGCAAGGACTGGCATTAGAATGGAAGACTTTATCTCTTCTAAATTCTCTGCCCTTCTTAAAAATAATATAGAAAATAAAAATAAGATTTTTGCACTTTATGGCAAAGACCAAATTGACTATAAGGCCGTTTTAAAAGAATATTCAGCCTATGCTAAAGCCCTAAAACCATATGTTACTGACACCGTGAACTTTGTTCATGATAATTTGGAGAAAGGAAAAAAGGTTGTTTGTGAAGGTGCACAAGCTACTCTTCTTGATATTGATTTTGGAACATATCCATTTGTTACTAGCTCTAACACTACAATTGGTGGTATTTTGAATGGAACAAGCCTTAATGCTGGAAATATTGGTGAAGTTTATGGCGTTATTAAGGCATACTCTTCTAGGGTTGGCGAAGGACCATATGTAACAGAACTTAAAGATAAGATTGGAGACACTATTCGTGAACTTGGTCATGAATATGGAACAACAACTAAAAGACCAAGACGTTGTGGCTGGCTTGACCTTGTTGCACTTAAATATGCAGCAAGAGTTAACGGATTTACTGGAATTGCCATGAACCACCTTGACACTGTTGGAAAATTAAGTGAAATTAAACTCTGTGTGGGATATGAGGACGAAAACGGAGTTGTTACTGAAAACTATACAACCAACCCTGATAAGCTTAAAAATATGAAGCCTGTTTATGAAACATTTGAAGGCAACTTTGATATTAGCGGAATAAAAAAATATTCTAAGCTCCCTGCTCAAGCCAAAACATATGTTAAAGCAATTGAAAAATTTGTTGGTGTTCCTGTTAAATTTATTGGAACTGGCCCAGACAGAGAAGACCTTATTATAAGATAAAAACATTGGAGAAATTTATGAAAAAGAATGCTATTTTTGTTCAGGGGGAATATTATTTAATTCCTGACGAATTTGCTGATTTTAATAACTTTATTAATTACATTAGAACTAAAGGCAAAATCAAAATTAACTTATCTAAACTGAATGAACAAAAATGTATGGCTCCATATTTTGTGGAAGATGTCGTAACTATTGAGAGCTTGGAGCTTACTAAAGATACTCCTATCTTTTCTGCTGAAGTGGAAATCATGGATAAAAAAGAATACCATAACAGATTGCTTGAAGCAGTTTTAAAAGTTTGCCCTGGTTGTGAAAGATATACTGATGATGGAGATTATTCTGAACTTAGTGGACACCATGAAGAAATATCTTTAGACAAAGTTTGCCTTATCAGAGAAGGCAAAGGAGAAGAAGGTTTTTATGAGTTATTCTATGGGCTAGAAGAATTTTGTGAAGATCTTGTTGGACTTAAACCTGAAATTGAAAAATTGATTAATGAATCAAATGAAACAAAAGCAAACGAAACTCTTGCTATGTCTATTTATGACTATATCCCTACAGATATTGACTTTGTTTTAATCAAAAAGAAGAAAGAATATATTTGCCATTTTACATGCCTTAATAGTGATGCATGTTTGTTAAGCGTATATTATATCTGCAAATTTTTAAACAATAAAAAAATTGAAAACTGGAGGTTTGTTCCTTATTTTCCTGCAGGTTTGCTCAAAACAGAAAAAGAAGACTTGCCTCTTGTATTTAAAGACCAAATTGAGATTGGAAATGGAAGAACTCAAAGTATTATTAACTTTTGCATGAAGAACTCTAAATGGGAAACTTTTAGAAAAGCTTATCTTGCAATAGTGAATGAAATTGGAGAAGATAAACTTTTGAATGCAACTGCAGATTCTCTTGTTTGGTTCACCACAGAAAACAATGGCGAGCCTGTTGATTTTGAGAAATTTAAAAAAGAAGTTATAAAAACCAAGACCAGAGACTCTTTCTTTGCAGATGGGTCGCCTGTTCCTGTATCAAGAAATATTGCTTCTTACGACTCAAATAATGTTCCAGAAAAGCTTGCAAGTTATTGCTCTGAATTATTTTTCTATTGTTTTGATAATGTTGCAAATGTTTTTGATGAAACAAAAGATGATAATGATTGGATTAAAGAATTTAGAGCTATGGGTATTAGTGTTGCTAAACTCAAAATAAAAATTGATGACCTAATGCATTCTCAAAATATTGTTGGCGGAATTAGAAAAACTATTGATAAAATTTTGAATAACAACTATTCTTTTGTGTTTGCAAAGGAGTTTGGAAAAAATGAACTTTGCCTATATTTCTTTGTTGCTGACTACGGAAAGTTTTTAATGGAAGTTAAAAGACACTCACCTGTATTTATGGACTTTTACACAGAACTTGAACTTTCTTGCATAAACTGGTATAGAAAATATAAAGTTGATTTTAACTTTGAATGTTTAGAAAATAAACCTTATAAAAACAGTAAATAATTTTTAAATTTTTGGGAATCTTAATGAAAAGACTCGGCATTGGAGAATATTTTAAAACAAACATAAATAAGCTGAAAGAACATTTTGGAATTAGAGAGTTTATAACTATTTTGTTCAGCTTATTTTTGCTTGGTGCAAACACTTATTTATATTTTGCTGCTGGCATTTATGGTTTTTCTAAATATGATATTTTATCATTGATTTTTTTATTTATTTTTGGTTCTATTGGATATCTATGCTCATGCTTTGCAATAATTGTTTGCACATTTTCATTTGCAACAGGGTCACAGCATAGTGGCACCAGTGCCAAGGGAAGCTCATGGTTTTCTGAAGCATTTAAAAGTAAAAATAAAAAGAATATAATTGCCTGTGTTCTTGTTTTGATTTTTATTTGGGGTGTTGGCCTTGGTGCAATTGGATTTTATATTTCAAAAGAAGTTAAATTTAGAAACTATCCACAAGTGACAGCAACTGTTTCTGATTTAATTTATAGTGGCGATAACTATAAAATTGAATATAAGTATACTATTGATGGAACCACCTATTTTGCTAGTGGTAAAGTATCAACAAGTGGAGAAGAATTGCCAGCTGATATTGGTGAAGAAGTAATCATTAAATATGATTCACAAAATCCAAACAATATTTTTATTAGAAATGAATATCAATTTTTCTTAATCTTTGGAGGTTTCTTCTTATATTGTGGTTTAGTAATTTTGATATATGACCTTTATGAACGTGGTTGGATTAAGATGCAATTTTTTTTGGCATTTATTATGATAGGACTTGCACTGCTTGTTACATTTGCAATTCGCACAACTCCTCAACCTAGTGGAATGATTCCATTTGTTGGCAAAAATCCAATTTTGCATATTGTATTTTTATTTTCTAATGTTGGATTAATGGAACTATTTAATGGCTTAGTTTGGTTTGATGGAAAGAAATTGAAAGAACAAAGAGCTAAAATAAAAATGCAACATGAAAAAGAAAAAGTTAAGACAAAACTTCAAGAAGAAAAAGAAATACGACTAAAAATAACAAAAGAAGAACAAAATAATTATTTAGAAATTGCCAGACAAAAGCAAAGAAAGCTATCAGAGTCAAACAATAAAAAAAATAGATAAAATGTAAAAAATAGTTTTCTTAAATTATATTTTTGCATAATAAAAAATCACTGCAGTATACAAAAGCAGTGATTTTTTTATAAGTAAATATTTTAATGCTTAATATTTATATTTCTTTTTATTTGCCATTAAACAAATGATTGAAACAATTAAAGCCATGACTTCTGCAAACACAACTGACAACCAAATTCCATTTAAACCTAATATTATTGGGAAAACAAAGATTGCAATAATTTGGAATAATAATGTCCTTACAAATGAAATGATTGCAGAGATTAAACCATTGTTAAGAGAAGTGAAGAATGAAGAGCAGAAAATATTGAATCCAAAAACTAGAAATGCAATTGAATATAATCTAAAACCATTAGCCGTCATCTTTAAAAGTTCTACATCATAACTTACAAATATGCTTGCAAGCGGATTTGCAAGTACTTCAACCAATCCAGTCATAACAACACCAGTAGAAAAAATTAAAATTGTACTTTTCTTTAAAATGTTTTTTAGTTCGCTTGAATTTTCTGCACCATAATGATAACCAATTATTGGAGCTGTGCCTATTGAATAGCCAATGAACACTGCCGCAAAAATGAAACCCGCATACATTATTACGCCATATGCAGCAACTCCATTTTCGCCGGCAAGTTTTAAAAGTTGCATGTTAAACAGCATACTGATTATTGAAGATGATATGTTTGTGACGAGTTCTGATGAACCATTTAAACATGCTTGACCTAGAGGTTTAAATTCAAACTTTGTTTTAACGAGTCTAAGTAAACTTTTGTTTTTTCTCGCAAAATATATTATTGGAAGAATTCCACCAATAAGATAGCTTGTGGCAGTTGCAACTGCTGCACCAACCAATCCAAGCTTTAAACCAGCAACTAAAACTGCATCTAAAATTATATTTGCCACTCCCGCACAAACTATCATAATGAAACCAAGCATTGGTTTTTCTGCAGCAACAAACACACTTTGAAAAACATTTTGAAGCATATAAATTATGTTTGCACCCATGAGTATGCTTCCATATAAAACACAATTCTCAAGCATGTCAGGAGTTGCTCCAAGAAGTTTTGAAAATGGTCTTATTAAAAATATTCCTCCAATTGAAACAATAACGCCAATTATCATGGTGAAGTAGATAATCATAGAAAAGATTTTATTTGCTCTTTCATTATCTCCCTCTCCAAGCGTTTTTGCAATTAGTGCACTTCCACCAGCACCAAGCATAAATCCAATTGCTCCTATTGCCATGATTATTGGATAAACTAAATTTACTGAGGCAAATGCTGTTTTCCCCACAAAATTTGAAACAAAAATTCCATCAACAATTGTGTAGATGGAAGTAAAAACCATCATGAAAATAGATGGCATTACTGCCTTTAATAACTTTTTATATGTAAAATGCTCTGATAAATGGACTGCCACTATTTCCTCCTTTTTGCAAATAAAAAACGCCCTAACACAATTAATATGTCGTGAGCGCACTCAACCTCTTACATTCGACTTATGGTTGCGACCATAAGACCTCCGAGGACATATTTATTTTATAAAGGGATTTTACTATACTATATATGTTATGTCAATTAGTTTTGTGAAAATTTATTTTTATTTCATGAAAATGTATAAAATTAAAATTTATGGTTATTTATTATGTATGGAAAGTCAAACAAAAACAGCAACTGCAAAAGATAAAACCTCACTTGAAAGCAAACAAACCAAACTTGCAAATTGTAGAACCTTGCTAAGTTATGTTCAAACTGCTCTACTTTTTGTGTGCGTTATGATTGTGACATATCTTTTAGATAACCACAACTTTAATTGGATTTGCATAACCATGGCAATCCTCGCAGGCATTGTGCTTTTGATGGGAATCGTTTATTATCTTGCCGTCGATCAATATGTTAAGGGAATAAATAACGAGAATTAAATAAAAGAGTGGACTTGAAATCCACTCTTTTTAATTTTCTTATTTTATTGCTTATTTTCCTTTCTGTTTTTGAGAGAGTTTTTATAGACTCCTATTTTTCCAAAAGTTCCAACAACCCCACAAAGAAATCCACCTACTGCTGGTATTGCCCAACATGGGTGCCATAAATTTAAAAATGCTCCAAGAGGCAAATATGTGATTAAACATGTTAACATTATTATTCCACAAATTGCACCAGTATATGGATTTTCTCCATTCCTAAATTTTTCTTCCCTCTTTCTTGAATCGCAAAGTCCAAAGAGGATTCCAATTATTCCACACAAAAATGCACAGCATGGAAAGATTACCCAATATGGATACCACAAACCTCTTGTTAAACCAATCACAAGATATGCAGCAGCTCCAAGCAAAAATATTGCTGTGCACACTATTCCTGAAACTATGTCAGATAATGTTTCATTTTCTTCATCATCTTTTCCACGAGAAAATAAATGATCTTTTGAGCTAAATTGTTCCCTTGACTTATATTCAACATCTTCAAATTCATCATTCTCTTTTTCAAAATTATCTTCTTTATTTTCTTTTCGTTCACCATTCAAAAGTTCATCTACGGTGACATCAAAAATCTTTGAAATAGGAACAAGCAAACTTGTTTCTGGCATAGCCTCTCCAAGTTCCCATTTTGAGACTGCCTTATTGCTCACACCAAGTTTGTTTGCAAGTTCTGCCTGTGTCATTCTTTTTTCCTTTCTAAGTTCATAAAGGAAATCTCCGAATTTATTCATAATGTTCCCCTTTTTATTTTATAGCATTATTTTAGCTTTTTTATTTTATATTAACAATAGAATATTGTCTACTATAGGTAGAATTTTAAAAAATTAAATAAAAACACAAACCTTTTTTGATTTGTGATTCTCTCTAATAAATTAACATTTTGCATTTATAAAACAATCTAGCTTAATTATAAAATTATTAATACTACAATATTCAATAAGATTGTTTGTGATTAGTTTTAAGGCTGAACTTATTTTTTAATCAGCTTTATAAATACATAAAATTGGTACAATATTATAGTCAGCCCAACTAAGTTCAATCCCCTGACCTGTTGCTGGAAATGACACATATACGATAACCAAGTTAAATGATGCTATTATATTTTTTGTGCTTACAGGCTCACAGTCATGAGAAAAATAAACTTCATGTTCTCTGCAAAGAGCAGAAGCCTTTAAAGGATTATAGAGTTCATTAACATAATCATATGTGCTTGAATGAGAAATATAAATTTTCATATTTTAACCTTTTGTGTTTAACTTGATGATGCAAGGTAGCCCTAGCTTTTTCATAATTTAACTTTGTGTGCAGTGATAATTTTGATACTAACATTATATGATTAATATTCATTGCCTTCAAAATCTATATCATACAAATCAGTCCAATTATATTTTTTTTCAAACTTTTGTTTTTTAACATACTCTGTAATTATTTTATAAGCATCTTCACGGCTTACAAAGCTACAAGCTGGCACAACCATAGGTTCACCACCAACATCATGTTCAATGCTTTCATTATCTTTATCCTCATCATAAGGCACTAAATAATCTGGATGACGCAAAATTAAAAATCCATAAGGCTCTTCATAAAAAATTATAAGAGTTTCATCACAATTATCTGCTTCAAATGAAGAATCTCCACTTCCTTGTTGCCAATAATCTGCTTCTTTATTGGTAAATTCTTTTATAAACTCATCGCTTGGATTTTCAACTTTTTCACCATCAGGTCCATAAAAAGTAATCATAAGTTTCTCCTATTATATTTAAATTTATAAAAAATTATAACATTTTTATACACTGCTTTCAAGTGTTTTTGATTCTTTACAATCTAATAATAATGTGAGTGCTGAGAGCTTTTTCAAAACAACTTTTTCCACTAAGCAACTATATCATAATTCAAAAGTAGAGTGAAGATGTTTTATTTAATATAGTCTTGCGACCACTTTTAGCAAATTTTAAGCAATAAAAAATCTAAGTCATATTTGACTTAGACTTTGTTTGGTGGAGCAATTGATGGCTAAGTTGAATATTTTACTATTTTGATTACTATGCTTCACTTCTATTTAAAGAGCCATTTGAACAATTTACCTTATTGACAACAAAACTAGTATCCCATCTAAGATTAGCATTATCCAATTTTATCCATTCATCCATAGTTCCACTAAAATTAATTGTATGTAATAATTTACAATTGATTACTGCACTTGAATTAAGATTTTTTATACTTGACCACATTGTTAGTGATTTTAAATTAATGCATCCATTAAAAGCATAGGTTGTGATTGTTTCAACATATGAAGGGATTGAAAAATTGTCTCCCTTTTTGGCAATAGGATAAGCTAACAGAGATTTTAAATTTTTTGAATACAAAACACCATCTTTTGCAGCAAATTTTTTATTTGCGGAATAAACATTAAATTCTTCAAAAGAACTGCATCCCATCATACTATATATAGAAACCGTTTCTATATTTGCACTTAATGTAATTGATTTTAAAGAACTACAAAAGTAAAACCATGAAAAATCAAAATGCTTAACAAAATTTGGAACGACAAATGACTCAAGCAAAGGACAAATGGCAAAGGCATTGTATCCAATATATGTAATTGTATTAGGTAAATCAAGAGTAATCAATTTTTCAAAACCACTTAAAGCATTTTGATATATAATTTTACAATTTTCACTTGCTTTGAATGAAGAAACATCTTTGTCAATACCTGAAATTAATGTAATATATAAATTTCCGCTATTTCCTATGTATTTCCCATTTTCATACACATTGTATTTTAAAGAAAAACAATTTTCAAATGCATTAAAATCAATTGATGTAATGCTGTTTGGAATAGATATATGTTCTAATTTTTCACAACCACTAAATGCATAAGATTCAATTTCTTCAATTCCTTCAGGAATTGTTACACTAGTCAATTTTTCACAACCACTAAATGCCTTTTCGCCAATGTACTTTACAGGCTTTCCATTGTATGTTGAAGGAATATCAATAGATATTATATCTTTTGATTTAACTTCTTTAATAAAATAAGAATTATCAGTCCTTAAACCAAATTCAAATTGGTCATTTTTTTTATTTTTTAAAATTGAAGAAACTATAACACCAACGACAGCAGCAATAATAATGAAAACTAATCCAAATATTAAAATTTTCTTTTTCATAAATTTATCTCCAGTTTTTATAAGTTTACTAAAAAATACTTTATTCTGTCAATTTATTTTATGAATACAAATTATAGTGTAATAGCCATATAAATAAAATATTTTTGAACAAATGTTGACCAAACTTATTTTAAACGAAATAAAAAAACCTGAATTTTCTAGGGTTTATAATTGTGGTGGAGGTGGAGAGAATTGAACTCTCGTCCAAAAAACGAAATTATATTCTTTCTTCGTGTGCCAGTTCATTTTTACTTTCGCCTTGCTAGCAGAAATGAACAACTCTTAGCAAAACTAGTTGATTATTTCTCGTTATTTTGAGTACCAACACCACAAAATAACACCTCGCTTAAATTAACAATGATTTAACACCAGCGAGAGTTGTTAAACCACCGACTGCTAATAAATTAAGCAGCAAGTGCTACAGTTGTAGCACCAACATTGTCGCTATTTGCGTCTATTTTTTTCTTGTTTTTTATGTAGCTCAAGTCTACACACACGCTTAAATACTCTTCCTTGTTTTCTGTCGAAACCTGACACCCCCATAAATTTAGAATGTCATCTAATTTATTTTATGAAAATATTAACCTTTTATTGCTCTTTCTGCATCACGCCTAAGGTCTGACTTTTTTTTGTCTTCTTTTTTGTTGTAGAGCTTTTTTCCTTTTGCTAGAGTAATTTCAACCTTTGCCTTGTCTCCATCAAAATACATTTTTGTTGGGACAAGTGTGTAGCCCTGCTCTTTTATTTTTCTTGCAAGCTTTAAAATTTCTTCTTTATGGAGCAAAAGCTTTCTTGTTCTGCGTTCATCAGGAACAAATGCACCAGTTTTTGAAAATGTTGAAATAAAGCAATTTAAAAGAAATACCTCTCCATTTCTAACAACTGCATAGCTATCTTTGAGATTGGCTTTCCCCTCTCTGAGTGATTTGACTTCACAGCCAACAAGTGCTAGACCTGCTTCATAGGTATTTTCTAAAAAATAATTATGTCTTGCCTCTCTATTTTCGGTTATTATTTTCATGAGCATATTTTATCATAATAACATAATTTTATCAAGAACATTACAAAAATTCTTATTTATTCTTAATCATAATTTTAAAATTAGGCAATATTGACTTTTGTTTTAAAATAAGTTATAATTATAATACAACTATATGGAGGAAAAAATATGTATATCATATCTAAAGGCCAACTATCAGGTAATATTAGAAGATATGTGATAACCATTGATAATAAACTAGATGGTTATGGACAAGACTCTTTTTCTAAGCTTAGTGGCACAAATGGAATTTTTACTGAAATTGCTAAGGAAGCGAATGCCACAAATACTCCTGTTTTGATTGATTTTATTTTTGTTAAAGACGCAAAAGACACTATTCAAAACAATAAGTTTATTATTAAAGATAGTAATTTAATTAAAGAATTAACTCTTCCTATTATGCCTGCAGGAATGGAGTTTGAAAAAACTTTAAAAGGATTCTTTAAAAATCATTATGAACTTTATGAAAAAGCTACTACCCTTGTAGAAAATCATACACTACCAAAATCTAAAATTAAAGAAATGAAATCTGCAGTTGTTGGTTTTAGAGAAAATATGCTTGACTATGTTTATGACCCACTAGCTGAAGTTGAAGTGAATGGCAGAAAAATAAAACTTAAAGACAAAATCATACACAACTACAATATTTTTGAGAATTCTATTTTTAATTGCAACCCTTATGCAAATCAAATTTGTGAATTTATTAGCGAAAGTTCTGACCTAAGCCAAGATGTGATTGATATGATTTTTGAACTCTTAAAAAATAATCCTGATAATTACTTTAAAATTGTAGACTCATTAAACAAAACACCTGCATATAATGCAGCACAAAAGCGAGTTGATAATGCCTTTGAAACTTTTTTGCAAGCTGAAGGCCTTGTTGCATATATTAGACGACACTTGGCTCATTCTTACCACATTGCAAATGAAATGATTAATGAGTATGAAGATGTCATTAAAAACTTGAGTATTTACAAAGACAATACTCCTTACGACATTATGTTTAAGCCAGAAAATTCTGAAGCAAGTTATATTGAAGATGTAATTAATATTGTTATTAACACTTTGATTTCTTATGGAAAAATTAGCCCTGAACATATTATGAACTACAAATCAGAATCTAATGGTCCTTCTTTATATGAAACAAACGAAGAATTATCACAAAATTTTTTGAATGATATTAAAAATAAATTTATCTCACGCAACAAAAATAATTATAAAGATGGAAAAAATAAGAATGACCCTAACGGACCGTTTTATAATTAACATTAAGGAGAAATTATGGAAAAAAACAATAACCAAATAAGAAAGGTTAATTATACTAGTTTGCATGTTGGTCAAAGCAAAGACAATCTTAAAGATTCAACATCTAATTTATTTACATTTCTTTATGGAAAATTAACAGAGGTTACAGAGTCTGGCATTCCTGAAATTGTTAAACTAAACATAATAAAAAACAACAACACACAAGTAACAGAAGCAAATGGCTTGGTTGAAATTGAATTACCTCTCATTCCAGCAACTTATAACAGTATTCAATTTAATTCAACTAACCACAGAAAAAATAATCAAAGTCTACCTGAAATTGCAAAAAAATGCTCCCTAGACTTTGAAACGCTTCACTATGATTTTTTCAAAGAAGGTATGCCTGAAATTGCAACAGCAAGATATGAAAAAAATCTTGAGAATCCTAAGCTTAAAGAATTAACTGAGGCAATTCTAAAACAAAGGGCTGAAGCACTTGTTTCTTATGTATGCACAAAAATAAAACAAAAACAAAATCAAATTTCAAAAAAAGCTCAAATTTTAAATGGTTCTGGAAAACCAACATTTATTCATAAATTTGAAAACAAAGAAGATGAAAAGAATTATTCTATTTTAGAAAATCTTGAATGTATGAAAGATAAACGAAACAACCCTGAACTAAAATTTCTTTCATCAGAAGAAACTGCTTATATTGATCAACTTAGAGCAACTGTTCTTCGCTATGAGTGCAATATGTCAAAATCGCAACTAGGTGATGAATAAATTTAAATTTTTAATAAAAAAGGCTTCGCTTTAAAAGCGAAACCTTTTTTATTTATAATAAATTATTTTTTCATATTTTTCTTATGATTAAATTTTAAGGATTTGTGTCTACTCTCAAATCTTTCGCTTTTTGAAAAATGAGTTTTCTTATGATTTTGACTTTTTAATCTATCACTATTTTTATTTGTAGTCATAAGATTTTTTTCATCTGTATCTTCCCTATGAAAATCTGAAAGTTCAAAATCAATACGTCTTAACACTTGATCTGTAGAAATTACTCTAATTGAAATTTTATCGCCAAGTCTATAAGTTTTCCCAACACCTCTTAGCATATAGTGCGTTTCATCATAATCATATTTACCCTTAGGAAGCCTTGCAATATTAATAAATCCTTCACAGGTATTTTCTAGTTCAACATAGATCCCATTTTCTGTTACACCAGAAACTATACCTTCAAACACCTCACCAATCTTTCCTTGCATAAACTCGGTCTGTTTTTGAGCATCAACAGCTCTCTCAGCCTCTTCTGCTTGCCTTTCCATTGTGCTTGAACGTTCTGCAGAATTTATAGAGAAATTTTCAAACTCTTTTAGTTTTTTTTCAGTGAGGGAACCACTTATTATTGCCGAAATTATGCGATGAATAGAAAGATCAGGATATCTTCGAATTGGTGATGTAAAATGGCAATAATCACTCAGAGCAAGCCCAAAATGACCCAAATTTTGCGTTTCATAACGTGCTTTTTGCATACTTCTTAGCATTACCTTAGAAAGAGCAGTTGAATAATCTTGGCCTTTGCTTTGAATAAGCAGAGTTTGAAAATCTTTTGGACTTGGTTCTTTGCCAGTTGATGTAAATTTAAGTCCAAGACTTGCTGCAAATGCTCTAAATTT
The DNA here is from genome assembly GCA_949878595.1 of uncultured Clostridia bacterium. Taxonomy (GTDB): domain Bacteria; phylum Bacillota; class Clostridia; order Christensenellales; family UBA1242; genus RGIG1681. The sequence goes on along the minus strand of CATLBG010000006.1, from coordinate 3,697 downwards.
TTGGATGCGTTCTAAAGTTGGAATTTCGTGAACACGATAAACGAATGGAACTTTAAGATTATCAAAATGACGAGCTACAACTTCATTTGTTAACACCATAAATTGTTCAATAAGTCTATCAGACATTTCTCTTGGCTTTCTATAAATGTCTTTGACCGTACCGTCATCATTTAAAATTATCTTTGGTTCTGGAATATCAAAGTCAAGTTGACCTGCATTATTTCTTCTAGTAATTAAAATTTTAGCAAGTGTTTGCATTTCAAATAGCATTGGAACGATTAGTCTATATTCTGATTGTCTTGACTTATTGCCCTCTAAAATTTCCGTAACTTTTGTGTAGGTCATACGAAAAGCAGACTTTATTATTCCCTTATGAATTTCATAATCTAAAATTTTTCCAGCTTCACTGATTTTCATTTCAACTGCTAAAACAAACCTATCTTCATTTGGATTAAGGGAACATATTCCATTAGAAAGCTCAACAGGAAGCATTGGCAAAACATGGTCTGGAAAATACACTGATGTTCCTCTTATGAACGCCTCTTTATCGAGTTCTGAACCCTCTTTAACATAGTGTGAAACATCAGCAATATAAACCCCAAGATCATAATTGCCGTCATCATTTCTGGTAAGTGAAATTGCATCATCAAAATCTTTTGCATCTTCGCCATCAATGGTTATGATAAGCCTGTCTCTATAATCTTTCCTGCCACTCTGATCATCTTCACTAACTGGAATATTAACCATCTTAGCTTCTTTTAAAACCTTTTCAGGAAACTCTTCAAATAAGTTAAATGATCGAATAATTGAGAGTGTTGTAACTCTAACATCTGATGGATCACCAAGAATTTCACGAACACTGCCTCTTGCCATTTTTATGTTTGATGGATAATCTATTATATCAAGTACAACTTTTGTTCCGTTGCTTGCACCATGAAGATGAGCTGGGTCAACAAAAACTGAGTCTGCAAAACGTCTGTCATCTGGAACAACAATAGCAACCCCTCTATCATTTATAGAAAGAATTCCAACTACAACTTTGAAACCTCTCTCTAAAATCTCTACAACTCTGCCCTCTTGTTTTCCTTTAGCCACAAGTGGAAGTTGCATTTTATATTTTCTATCCTTGCCTGATATGCCCACCTCAACCATAACAGTGTCACCATGGCAAGCATCATTCAAATTAGCACTTGAAATAAATATATCTCTATCTTTTTCTCCAGTAAGAGGTCTAGCAAAGGCATAGTCTTTGCTTGTGCCAAGAAGCACACATTTCATAAGGCTGGTTTGTTTATTTATGGCATAGTCACCATTTTTGAGCTTAACTAGTTTCCCATCTTTAACTAAACTATCTAGCGTTTTAAAAAGAGTTCTCTTATCAAAACCATGCTCTAGTCCTGTTATTTTGCAGGCATCATTCAAACCAAAACGCTGTCTGCCAGAAGTTAAAATTCTATTATAAATTGTTTCTATAAAATTCATATTATCACCTATTTTCATTATATATAATTGCAATACAAAACTCAAATGAATATTATAAAGTATATCTTCATTTTGCAAAGTAAATTGACTTATTAACAGAATAAAGGTATAATTTAGTTATATTATTTTGGAGGGCTTATGTTAGAAAATAAGATTTCTGAGCTTTTTAAAACTGAAAAATATGATGAACTTTCTGAACTCACTGAAAAAGAAAATATTAATGAACTTGCTGATGCCCTTTCAAAACTTAAGAAAGATTTCCTATGCGATGTTTTTCCTAAACTGCCACAAAAAATTTCAGCCAAAGTCTTTATGCTTTTTTCAGAGGATTTGCAAAAATATTTAACAGAAAATATTAGTGACTTTGAATTTAGATTTATTTCAGAAGAAATTCTAGATAATGACGCTGAAAAAAATCTTAATACGGAAGTTAGAAATGAGGTTTTGCGTATGGCGGAAGCTGACACAAGACATGAGAAACTATTGGAAATTATTGACAAAATTGACAATAAAAATTTCTCTGCACTCAAGCCTCTTCTTTCTGAAATGGAGCCTATTGATATTGCTGACATTATTAATGATACACCTGAAGAAAAGATTTTTATTTTATTTAGACTTCTACCAAAAGACCTTGCAAGCGAAACCTTTGTTGAAATGGATTCTGATAAACAGGAAATTTTGATTAGAGCTTTTACTGATAAAGAACTCTCTTCTATCATTGATGATTTATTTGTTGACGATACACTAGATATTATTGAAGAAATGCCATCTAATATTGTTGTTAGAATTTTAAGACTCTCTGACAAAGAAACAAGAGAATCAATTAATAAACTTTTGGGATTCCCTAAAGATAGTGCAGGTAGCATTATGACAACTGAGTTTGTTTCCCTCAGAGAAAAAATGACTGTTGAAGAAGCACTTGCAAAAATTAGAAAACAAGCACTAGATAAAGAAACAATTTATACTTGTTATGTTACTGATGATTCAAAACACCTTCTTGGAATAGTTACTGCAAAAGATTTAATTTTGCATGACCCAAAAGACAAAATTTCTGACTTTATGGAAGATAATATAATAACTGCTCATACTCATAGTGATAAAGAAGAAGTTTCTCAGCTACTTTCAAAATATGACCTTCTTGCAATCCCTATTGTAGATAACGAAAATCGTATTAATGGAATTGTAACCATTGATGACGCTATTGATGTCATTCAAGAAGAAGCATCAGAAGACATCAGCAAAATGGCGGCTATTTCTCCAATGACAAAACCATATTTGCAAACAAATGTATTCAGACTTTTCAGTAGCCGTATTCCTTGGCTTTTGCTATTATTATTATCGGCAACTTTCACAGGACTAATTATAAACATTTACGAAGCAACCTTAAACAACCTTAGTCCTCTGCTCTTTGCATGCATCCCTATGCTTATGGGTGCTGGCGGAAACGCAGGAAGTCAGGCTTCAGTAACCATAATTCAATCCATTGCACTAAATGAAGTTTCCTTCAGAGATTTATTTAAAGTGCTTTGGAAAGAGATTCGTGTTTCAATTGTTGTTGCCGTTGTTCTTGCTGTTGCCTGCTTTGCAAAACTATTATTAATAGATAATCTAATATTTGGCTATGACTATTCAGTTAAAATTTCATTAGTTGTATCACTCGCACTGTTTGCCACAATTTGTATTTCCAAAATTATTGGTGCACTTTTGCCAATGCTTGCAAAAAAATGCAAACTAGACCCTGCTGTTGTTGCAAGTCCATTTATCACAACCCTAGTTGACATTATTTCACTAATAATTTACTGCGGGTTTTCAGTTTTAATGTTATCATAAAAAAACCACCAAAAATGGGCACTTGGAATATTGCTCAGTGGAACTGGTCTGATAATTATAAGTGCAATACTTAAATCGTTTGTATATTATGCAACTGAAAAGTTTGTTAAAAACGAACTGCCTTATGCCAGAAAATCTCATAAAAAGAAAAGATGAAAAGATATGGAAAAAGACAGAAATAAATAATAATTTAAGCGGACTAGATGTTTCGACGACGCCCACAAGTGGGCTGCTCAACATGACAAATAAAAAACACTCTAAATTAGAGTGTTTTTATTTTTGCTTTATTATATAAATCCTCTGCTAAAAAAGCACAATCTGATTGGTTTTTAATCAAAAATTCTTCTTTAACTTTTTTAATTAAATTAATTTTAACTATTTTATT
>CATLBG010000005.1 GCA_949878595.1 uncultured Clostridia bacterium | reverse complement strand
TGATAATAGAAAAAAGTTGTAAAAACACTAAATGGAGGAAATTATGGGCTTTTTCAAAACAAACATGTTGAAATCACTTGAATGGGTTGATTCTTCATCTGATAATATCGTTTATAAATATCCTATGGACGGCAGACAAATTCAATATGGCTCTAAGCTTACTGTTCGTGAGTCGCAAGTTGCTGTATTTTTAAATAAAGGAAAAATTGCTGATGTTTTTGGTCCTGGCATGTATACTCTTCAAACTAGCAACCTCCCTATCTTTACTCAACTTATGAGCTGGCCTTATGGATTTAAGTCACCATTCTATGCTGATGTTTATTTTGTGAACACTAAGCAATTCACTAACCAAAAATGGGGCACAAGTAATCCTATCACAATGAGAGATAAGGAATTTGGAACAATCAGACTTCGTGGATATGGTAACTATGCATTTAAAGTTAGTGATGCTGAAACATTTTTAAAAGAAATTTTTGGAACTAACCCATCTTTTACAACAGAAGATATTTCTTCTTACCTTAAAAGTATTATTGTTTCTTCTATTTCAGATACAATCGCCGAATCTAAAATTTCAGCACTTGATATTGCAAGCAACCTAATTGAATTTTCTAAAGTTGCAACAGAGTCTTTGAGTGATGACTTTGCAAACCTTGGACTTAAACTCACCAAACTTGTTATTGAAAACATCTCATTCCCTGAAGAAGTTGAAAAAGCAATTGATACAAGATCTAGCATGGGTGTGCTTTCAGACAAGATGGATACTTTTGTTAAATATCAATCAGCTCACGCAATTCGTGATGCTGCAAACAACCCTGGAGCTGCTGGACTTGGAAGTCAAATTGGAACAGGTGTTGCTCTTGGCGAAATCATCAAAGAATCTGTTAAAGGTTCAAAATCAACAGAAAGCGAAAATGCTGATGTTAAGTTCTGCCCTTCATGTGGTGCTGGCAATCCAAAAAAAGCTAAGTTCTGTGTTGAATGTGGCGGCAAACTTATTGAAAAAGGCAAATGCCCTAAATGTGGTGCAGAAGTTTCTGCCAAGGCAAAATTCTGCCCAGAATGCGGCGAAAAATTGAAATAAAATTATTCAAAAACACATACTAACAACTGTATGTGTTTTTATTTTGTTTTTGAGAATTTATAATTAAAACTATTAAAATTCGTTTTTAAAAACTCTTTGCACTATGCTATAATAAAATTGTTAATGGAGGGATTATGTCTAACACACAAATTGATATTGATTTTGCTAAAGCTTGGGACAATAGTCAAGGTAGCTTTTCAATGAATGTTGCAAATAGAATTTTAAATTTTGCTGAAGAAAAAAATGTTAAAATCAAAACAGCCCTAGACATATGTTGTGGTGCTGCAAACCTACTCAATATTTTTCACAATAGAGGCATTAAATGCGTTGGAACTGAAAGCAGACAAGGCATGATTGATTACTCAAAACAAAAATATCCTGAGATTGAATTTGTTAAAACTGTTAAAATGAGTGAAATACCTGGCAAGCATAAATATGATCTTATCACATGCAATCACGATGTTGTTAACTATTTTGAAAACTTTGATGAATGGAAAGAATTTTTCAAAAGTGCTGAAAAACATCTAGAAAAAAATGGTATGTTTGTTTTTGACTTTTATACAAAGAAAAAACTTAGCACTTGGAATGAAACTACTTTCTTCTCTTCTGAATGGCTTGACTATATAACAGATGTTAAATCTGGAATTTATGATAAGACTAGAATTATTTATACTTATTATATTAACTACAAAGATTATGTTATTAAAACACGTGACATTGTTGTTGAATGCTATTTTGAAAATAATGTTATATTTGAAGCATTAAACAAAGCTGGTTTTAAAAACATTATGGTTGTAGATGAAAATTTAAACCCATTAGAAAATATTGAGTTCGCTGATAGAATTCACATTGTTGCAATGAAAAAATAAGGAGATGATTATGGACGATATTTTTAACGAATTTAATGAAGTTATAAAAGACTCTTCTGAAACTATTGAAACTGCCATGTTGGACAACACTGATGAATCTACTGAATCAGTTTTCGCACCAAACCCTCCAGAAGAAGAAATTAATGAGGAAGTAGGTTTAAGTGAACAGAATGATGAAACTTCTTTTGCTATTGCTTGGAGTGAAAACCAAGGTTCTTACTCTGAAAGCATTGCAAAAAAAACTCTCAATTTTGCCAAGCTTCAAGGGCTTAAGATTAATTCAGTTTTAGATATTTGTTGTGGCTCAGGCAACTTTTTGAGCGAAATGCAAGCTCATGGCAAAAAATGCACAGGAACTGAAATTTTAGATTCTTATGTTGAATATAACAAAAACAAATATAAAGACATGGAATTTTATAAAACTGATGGAATTTTAGATTTTGATGAACTTGGAACTTTTGACCTTATCTCTTGTAACCATGACGTAGTCAACATGCTCCCTACCATTGAGGCTTGGGGTAGATTTTTCAGAATGGCATACAGGCACTTAAACAATGGTGGCATATTAATTTTTGACTATTACACAAAAAGAAAACTTGCTAGTTGGAATGAAGTTTTTTATGACGAAAATGAAAAACTTGACTATATTCGCCACATATCATCTGATGGAGAAAATAGCATAAAAATCTCTGATATATATTATATAAACTTAACCCCTCAAGTTAATCAAAACATCTCAGCAATTGACAGAGAATATACTCTAAACAACTATGATATAAAATATAAGAGAACCGAAAAAACTGATATAGAATATTATTTTGAAAATGCTGATATTTTGGAAGAAATTAAAAAAGCTGGTTATAGATATTTAATCACAACCGATGCAAACTTCACACCAATTAAGAGCATTGAAGACCAAAACAGACTTCATGTTATTGCAATTAAGAGAGAACAATAAATAATAAAGAGAACTATTTAGTTCTCTTTTTATTTTAACTTTTAGCAGACTAATTTATTAAACAATTGGCATAAATGCCCTGCTCAGAATAGCAAATCAATATATTATGTCTTGCATAATACCCGTATTTTTCAGTATTTATGAGGTTTTATAATATTTTTATTAAATAATTTTTTAAGCTTATTTAAAGCATTAATGGCAAAAATTGAATGAGTTTCAATGCACAAAAAAATTCTAGGCAGGAATTTACTAATAGTAAATGACTGTCTAGAATTTTTTTTAGAAACGAGGTGATTCATTTAATTTTTACAATTAACGTACACTCTTGGCAGTATTAATGAAACCTAAGAATAATGGATGTGGTTTGTTTGGCCTTGACAAATATTCTGGTTCAAATATGCAAGCCACAAAAAATGGATGGCTTGGAAGCTCTACGATTTCTATAAGCTTTGTTTCTGGATTCATACCAACAAGCTTAAGTCCCTCTTTATCAAACTGTTCTGAGTATTTTGTGTTGAATTCAAATCTATGTCTATGACGCTCAGAAATAAGTTCTGTTCCATAGAGTTTAGCTGAACTTGACTCTGGGTCAAGTACACACTTATGTGCACCAAGTCTAACAGTTTTGTTTCCCATTGCAAGTTTCTTTTGTTCTTCCATAATATCAATAACTGGATAGTCTGTATTTGGGTCAAACTCTGTGCTATTTGCACCACCAAAAGCAAGCATATTTCTTGCAAACTCGACAATTGCAAGTTGCATTCCAACACCAATGCCAAGATAAGGAATTTTGTATTCCCTAGCATATTTGATAGCTTGAATCATGCCTTCAATGCCTTTGCTTCCCCAACCTGGTGGAACAATAATTCCTTTTGCACCTTTAAGCATTTTATCAACACCATATTCTTCAATATCTTCAGCATCAATAAGTTCAATTTTAGCTTTTACTTTGTTATATATGCTTGCATGCTGAACAGCCTCTTCAATTGAATGATAAGCATCTGGAACTCTTGTATACTTACCTACAATACAAATTTTTAGCTCTGGATAGTCTTCTTTGTAACCATTAACCATAAACTCCCAAGAACTAAGATCTGCTTTTGGAAAATCTAATTTAAATTTCTTTAAGATTAACTCATCTAAACCTTCTTTTTGAAGGATTATTGGAAGTTCATAAACTGTCTCTAAGTCTTTATCTTGAACAACACATTCAGGTCCTTTTAGCATGCATCTTGATGCAATTCTCTTTTTTGTTTCCTGAGAAATGTTTAAATTTTTAATTGTTCTGCATACAACTGCATCTGGAATAACACCAAAAGAAGTGAGTTTTTCAACTGAAGTTTGAATTGATTCAATTTTAGTTTCGTTGGTTGCAGGCATATATGGAAGCCAATCTGCATGCATAACAAACACATTCTCTTCACCTTTTTCAAGCTTAAGCTGTCTGATTGCTCTATAATATACACCTGACTCAAGGTCATTTACTGTTCCACCAATCTCAACAATAACAACGTCATAGTCTGGTGAATCTAATGTTAAAATAAAGTTCATAATCTCATTTGTTATGTCTGGAACAACTTGCACAGTTGCACCAACATATTTGCCGAGCCTCTCTTTATTTATTACAGATGAATAAACTCTTCCACCAGTAATGTTATTTATTTTTCCAAGATTTGTATCTAAAAATCTTTCATAGTGACCGATGTCTAGGTCAGTTTCACCACCATCTTCAGTAACAAAAACCTCTCCATGTTGATAAGGACTCATTGTGCCAGGATCAACGTTTAAATATTGATCAAACTTTTGAATGGTAACTTTTACTCCACGATTTTTAAGCAATCTTCCAAGTGCACCAGATACTGTACCCTTTCCTACATTTGAAACAATACCACCAGTTACTACAACAAACTTACTCATATATTTTCTCCATTTTAGTTTTTACTCTTTAATTATAGATATTTTGTGATTTTTGGTCAATTAAAATTTATGCTTAAGGGTTTAAATTGCATTATTTTAATTCATTTTCAAATTTTTGAACATATTCTTGATATCCATTTATAATTTTTTCGCCAACTTCTTCAACGGTCAAATTGCTTGTATCTACAACCAAATCAAAAACTGATGGATTGCAATTGTTTATGCCATAAATAGACATGTATCTTTCATTTTCAAGATTCCATCTTTCATTAAGTGACGCTTTAGCTTCTTCTGGTGTAAGGTCTATTTTTTCGTCAGTTCTGCCAGAACCAAGCATACGTCTAACCTGCTCATCTTGCTCTATATCCAAAAACACCTTAAATGACTTTGGAATAAAGTGCCAAGCTGTTCTGCTGTCAAAAATAATATCTTTATTTAAATCTCTTGCACCAATCTTTGCGATTTCATCATCACATAGTTTGTCAACTGAAATGTCTCTTTGACGATTAAGTTCTAAAATATCTATCCCACGTTCTGTTGCAATGCGTCTAAAAAGTTCGCCACCAGAAAATTTCGTAAAACCATATTTATCCATAATATATGCAATTGCTGCACTTTTTCCACTGCATGGTTTGCCTGTTATTGTTATTATCATATGTTCTCCTTATTAAGTGATTTTAATTCATCTAAAAAATTTTCAAATAGCTGGAATGCAAAATTATATGTATCTTCACTTGTAATGTCTATATCAGCCTGAAGCAAAGACTCACATGGTGGAAGTGAACCACCTAAACTTAAAAAGTTTTTATATTTTTTTACATATTCTCCAGTCTTATCATTTAATATTTTAATTGCTGCCGCTGATGCTGAAATAAAACCAGTTGAATATTTATATAAGTAATAATCCCTAAATATATGTGATTTTCGCTCCCAATCAAATTCAAAGCCAGAAGTGAGAGTCACACTATCATTAAAATATTTATCACACAAACTTACAAACTTTCTATTTAAATCAGTCGCCGTGAGCGAATTTCCCTGCCACAAGCTATCATGAACATAAAGTTCAAACTCAGCAAGCATGCTTGAATTAAAAACATTTAAATAGAAAGTTCCAAGAAAATTACAAATTATTTGCATTTTTCTTTTCTTATTCTTTTCTTTATTTAAAAGATAGTATGTTAAAAGTATCTCATTTGTAAGTGAGGCAACTTCTGCAACAAATATTGTGTAGTCTGCCTTTGAATATGGCTGAGCCTTACATGAATAATATGAGTGCATTGCATGTCCAAACTCGTGAGCAATGGCTGATTTCCAATAAGCTGTGCCATCATAGTTTAGCAAAATATATGGGTGGCTTGAGTATGTGCTTATTGTGTAACCCCCACTGGCCTTGTTTTCTCTTGGAAAAACATCAAACCAGCCTTCGTCTAACGCCTTTTTGAACATCTCTTGATAATCAGTTCCAAGTGGAGAAAAAGCATTCATTATATCTTTTGTTCCAGCCTCAAAATCTTCTGTAACTGCCTTACCTTTAAGATTTGCACTTATGTCACTTGAATAGAAAATATTTAGTTTTAATAGGTCTTTTTTTACCCTGAAAAATTCTCTGAGAAGATTTGACTTTTTGCTGACAAACTCTATATTTTTAAGCATTATGTTGCTATCAACTTCTTCACCATATGATTCCATTTCAAGACACGAATCAAAGCCTCTTTGTTTTGCGATAAAGTTCATGTGCTTTGCATGAGATAGATATAAGCCTGCAATTGTCATATTTAACTTGCCATATTCTGCAAGATAAGTTTCCATAACATTTTTTCTGAATTTTTGATTATCATTTTTAAGAAGCAAGTTATAGTTTCCTGTGGTAAGTTTTATTTCTTCATCACTTGGCGAAACAACAGTGCCATGATTCATCTCAATATCAGAAAGCATATCATAAATATAGTCAGATGTTGAAAAACCTGAAACTGTTGCCATTAAACTTTCTTCTGACTCTGACAAGGTATGCTTTTTGGTTCTAATCAAATATTCAATAGTTCTAGAGTAGTCACTAAACTCTGGATCTTTTTTTAGTGAATTTAAAAACTTTTCACTTAAACTTGATAGCTCTGGTTTTACAAATGAACACTTTTCACTAGACTTAACAAAAAAATCATTAATCAGAGCATAGTTTTTTCCTGCAATATCATCTTTTGCATTATCATCACGTTTGCAATGAGCGTAAACCGCCATTTTTTCAATAAGCATAGAAAACTTTGCATCTAAATCAAAAAATTTTTTAAGAAGCTTTTTATCTCCCTTTTTTAACTTTCCTTTAAATTTGCAAAGCTCACTAAGCAGATTTTTAACCTGCTCAAAATCAGCCATTAATTCATCATTAGTGTTATATAAATCACAAAGATTCCACTGAGTTTGCATGTGTGTTCTCCTATTATATGCAGTATACTCTATTTTTCACTAAATTGTCAAAACAAAAAAGATAGGAATAAACTTCCTATCTCTTTACTGTTTATTTTTTTTCATTGTTTCATCTCTAGAAAATAATTTCATTCTTCTGATGATAAGTTGAATGAGCATCCAAATTCCTGCAAGACCCACAATTGCATATAAAATTCTTACAAATACACCTGTTCCAAAAATCCAAGTGAGTAAGTTCCAAGAAAAAACGCCAACCAAAAACCAGTTTAATGAGCCAAAAATTAAGATGCTGAGTGCAACGATATTTGCAATAATCATATAAATCTCCTTATATGATTATTTTTAACATAAATTTAATTTTTATACATAAAAAAAGCATAACTTTCGTTATGCTATATCTTTTAAATAAAACCTCTGAAAATTGTATGTAGAATTAAAAATACAATAGTTATAACTAAAATTAAAACTGCATCAATGATTGTTAAAAGCTTAATTTTACCTTGAAGTGTTGCACCTTTATTTCTATTATAAAAAGTATTTGTTTGACCTGAAATAGCGGAAATTCCGTTTTGATTGCTTTTTTGCATACAAACAAACACAATCATTGCAACGGCTAAAACTGCCAAAATACAAATTAATACAATCTTTATTATTGGGAATGAATTTTCAACCCAAGGGGCAACAGCTTTATCGCTATCAGCACAAATTAATCTCGCAAAGTTTTTTAACATAAGTCCTCCAAAACAAGTGAATTATATCATAAGTTATCATTAAATTCAAGTTAAATATAATAAATTGTTAGTAAAATTATAGCTATTAATGACACAATAAACAAAAATATAATAAATAGTTTAACATTTTTGTTTTTTGGGACAATTTTATTTTTGACAACCGAGTCTAAAAGCAACAAGAAAACAATAACTGCAAAAATTGAAACACTTATAACAGTGAATTCTTTTTCTGCCTTAGTTTGCTCGAGCAATAAATTAATTACGCTTAAAAGCATTGCCATATTTTATCCCCTACTTTCTGCTATTTTAACAAATTCTGTAGCATCTAAACTTGCACCACCAACAAGAACACCATCAACTTCTGACAAGGCTAGTATTTCTGCACTAATTTTTGAGTTTACACTTCCACCATACAAAACTGAAACATCTTCCCCAAACTTTGCCTTTACAATTTCTTTAATATATGAATGTGCTTTAGCAATATCTGAAGTGGTCGCAACTTTGCCTGTTCCAATAGCCCATACCGGTTCATAAGCTATAACTATATTATTTATATTGTTTATAGCTGAAAGTGACTCTATAACCTGCTTTTTGATAACAGACTTAAATTTTGGTTTTTCTTCAAGTGTTTCACCAACACAAAGAATTACTTTTAATCCAACAGTTTGTGCTTCTTTAACTTTTTTTGCAATAAATTCATTAGATTCATCAAAATAATGTCGTCTCTCACTATGACCAATCAAAACAAGGCTTGCACCTGTTTCTTTTATCATTTCTGCAGAAACCTCTCCAGTAAAAGCACCCTTTTTAGCATAATGGCAATTTTGTGCACCAACTTCAAATAACCCCTTAGCTTGTTTTGAAATTTCTGTGAGCATAACTGATGGAACACAAACTGACATATTTTTTTGATTTTTGCCTAGTTTTTTTAATGTTTTTACAAATGGAGAAATCTCTGATAGAGACTTATTCATTTTCCAGTTTCCAATTATGTATTTATTCATTTTTCACCTATTTTTTAGTTTTTACAGCTGATTTAGCTGTTGTTTTTGCAACTGGTGCCTTTGCAGCTGGCTTGCTTGTAACTGTTTTTGTTGAGCTTGCCTTTGATGTTGCTGTTTTTGTAGTCTTTGACTTAACAGTTGTTTTTGCTGCTGGCTTCTTTGTTGAAGCAGTATTTTTGTTTATAGTTTTGTTATCTAAAGCTGCAAAATCAGGAGTTTTAACCTTTTTTGTGCCATCTTCTTTATCTAATAGCATTGCAACGCCAGGAAGAGTTGTTCCCTCTAAAAATTCTAGAGTTGCTCCACCACCAGTTGAAAGGTGTGAAACTTTATTTGCAAATCCAAGTTCCTGAATTGCAGCAACACTATCACCACCACCAACAATTGAAACAGCCGCAGATTTTGCAACAGCTTTGGCAACTGCAAGTGTGCCTTTTCTAAACTTTTTAAATTCAAACACACCCATTGGACCATTCCAAATAATGGTTTTTGCATTTTTAATTTCTTTAGCAAAAAGTTTTTGTGTCTTTTTGCCAATATCTAGAGCTTGATAATCTTTATCTATTTTATCAGCATCTTGAGTTTTGCGTTTTGCATTTGGTGAAAACTCACTACCTGCAACTACATCAATTGGTAAAACTAAGTTTACATTGAGAGATTCTGCTTTTTCCATAAGCTCTTTTGCAACAGCAACCTTATCTTCTTCATATTTAGAAAAGCCTACGCCATAGCCTTTTGCCACTAAAAATGTATTTGCCATTGCACCACCAATTAATATGGTGTTTGCCTTAGTCATAAGTGCAGAAATTACTCCAATTTTATCTGAAACCTTTGCACCACCAAGGATACAAACAAGTGGTTTCTCTGCATTTTCTGTTGCATTTGTTAATGCTAATATTTCACTATCCATTAAAAAACCTGCAACAGCTGGAAGATGTCTTGCAATTCCTGCGGTTGATGCATGAGCTCTGTGAGCTGCACCAAAGGCATCATTAACATAAACCTCTGCAAGTGAAGCAAGCTCTCTTGCAAAAGCATCATCATTCTTTTCTTCTTCTGCATGGAAACGAACATTTTCTAATAAAACAATTTCGCCATTTTTCATTGATGAAGTTAATTCTTTTGCACTTGTTCCAATAACATCAGATGCCATTCTAACTGGTTGACCTAAAAGTTCTTGCAAACGAACTGCAACTTTTTTTAAAGAGAATTTTTCATTGAAAACCCCCTTTGGTCTTCCAAGGTGTGAACACAAAATAACCTTTGCATTTTGCTTAACTAAATAGTTGATTGTTGGAAGTGCTGCACGAATTCTTGTGTCATCAGTGATGTCTCCCTCATCATTTAGTGGAACATTAAAATCAACACGAACAAAAACCTTTTTGCCTGTTACATCAATATCTTTAAAAGTTTTTTTCATAACTATAATTTCCTTTCAATACTTTCTTATATGCAATAAAACTGCACACTATTATTATAATCAAAAAAAATATAAGTTGTCAAATAGTAACAACTTATATTTTGCAAAATTTGTTAAATAAACTGTCTAGCTTTTCAAGCACTTCTGCAGTGCTATTAAGCTTGATAAGCTCGACTAGTGCTTTTGAATTTTTATACCTTCCACTAAGATAAAATGCTAGATGCGAACGCATATATTTTACAACATAATTTTCAGAATAATGTTTTAACATTGTGTTGTAGTGAAACTTGATTTGTTCAAGTTTGTTGACATTTATAATTTCACCAAAAACAATCTCACTAAACACTTCTGGTTTTCCAAGTGCTGCCCTTCCAACCATGATCCCATCAGCTTTAGTTATATTTAAGATTTTCTCAGCATCTTCTCTTGTCTTGCAATCTCCATTGGCAAAAACAGGAATTTTAACAGCTTCTTTTACCTTTTTTATTGCCTCATAATTTGGAGTTCCAGAATAGCCTTGAGCAGTAGTTCTGCCATGAACGGTGATTGCACTTGCTCCAGCCTCCTCACACATTTTTGCGAAACTTACGGCAATATTTTCACCTTCACCATAACCTATTCTAAACTTGACAGTAATTGGCTTATTTGTGGCTTTCACACAGGCAGAGATTACTTCTCTAGCAAGTTCTATATTTTTAAGAAGTGAAGATCCATCACCATTTGATGTGATTTTTTTTGCTGGACAACCCATATTTATATCTATAATATCATATTTAGATAATAGTGGATTTGCACAAGCCTCTGCCATGATATTTGGTTCATGCCCAAAAATTTGCACAGCCCTTGGACTTTCACCATCAAGTGAAAGTAATAAATCTTCTGTCTTTTTATTTTTGTAGTGCAATGCCTTGCTACTTACCATTTCTGTGCAAACTAATCCCGCACCAAAGTCTTGACACATTTTTCTGAATGCTAGGTCAGTGTATCCTGCCATTGGTGCTAATATTATATTTGATTTAAGTTTGACATTTTTTATATATAAACTCATAAATTTATTTTATCAAAGTGTGTTCAATTTTTCAACTATTTACCTCTACTTCTTTAAGTGCTGGCTTACGTTTTAAAACAAATAAAACTAAATATGAAATCATAAACACAGCAACAGTTAGTGCTCCTGCAATAAAGAGAGATATTTTTGGTGAAAACAAATATGTGCAGAGAATATTTCCAAAAAACGCACATACAGCAACCATGCATGACTGAATTGATACATAAAAATATCCATCAGAAACTTTTATCCCAGTTAAAATTTTTATCTTTCTTAGGTTGAGTGCAAGAACAATGAAATAGCATACTCCGCCTGAAATTGTTGCACCAAAAATGCCAACACCAGGAGTTAAAATCAGAGCCACTTCTAAAAGAATCTTGACTCCACAGCCAATAAAGAGCGATTTAACTGTAAACTTAGACTTGTTTAAACCTTGAAGCACACTTGCAGAAATTTGAACAAGTGAAATTAAAATTATATTAAAACTTGCCAAAAACAAAAGTTTTGATGCAACAACGAGTTCATCTGGAGCAAAGCTTCTGCCATAGAGAAAATCTAATGCCTGACTTCCAAAAATTATAAAACATAATGCACAACAAACCGATATACTGAGAGTTATCTCAAAAACTTTGCAGACTAAATTTTTAACTTGTTCTGTTTCACTTTTTGCATTTAGTTTGCTTATGTTCGGAAGAAGTGCAATGGCTATTGAAACTGAAATCGTAACTGGTAAATTAACAAGTGGTTCAACAACACCCGCTTGAATACCAAGAAGCGAAGTTGCACTGCCACTTGCGATTCCAGTTATCATTAAAAGATTTACAACCAAAAAACTATCAACCATATTTGTTACTGGCAAAACAAGTCCACCAAGTGTTATTGGCACAGCCTGAGAAAGTAAACTTCTAGTTAAAAACTTTTTTGAATAGCTTTCATTAATCCCAAATTTTCGTTTCTTCTTGCGACTAAATATGAAACAAAAAATAAGGAAAATAAATGCAAAAAATTCACTTGCTGAAATTCCTAGAAGAGCTCCAAAAACTGCATATTCTGTGCCATAGTTAGAGAGAGTTTTTGAAAAATATAATCCACATACAAGTTTAAAAATTTGTTCAATTAAGCCAGATATTGCTGTTGGAAACATTTGCAAATTACCCTGAAAATAGCCTCTGAAAGCTGAAAGCACACCAACAAACACAACTGCAGGTGCAATACCATAATAACAAATATATGCACTTTCATTACCCTGAAAACCTGAAATAAATCTTGCTCCAAAAATAATGACTGCTGCTCCAAAAAGAGATATTAAAGTCAAAATCCCAGTGCTGACAAAGAGCAATTTTTTTGAATCCTTAAATCTATTTTTTTCATTAAACTCAGCAACCATTTTTGATATGCTTGCAGGCATGCCCGATGTTGCAACAGTGAGAATTAAGCAATATAGCGGAAATACCAACTGATATTGCCCCATGCCACCAGCACCAAGAACAGTGGCAAGTGAAATTCTGTAGACAGAACCTATCACCTTGCCAATCAAATTGAACACAATCAAAATTATTGCACCATTTAAAAAAGCTCTATTTTTCATACTGGTAGTATGTTTAATAGAGCAAAAATTAATACTATAAATTAACTAAGTTTTAATAAAGTTTAAATCAAAACTAATTTTTGAGCCAGCGAGTTCTTCACCTGAGAGAGAACCTATCCAAATAAGAAATGTCAGCTCATAAGTTTCTGTAATATTTGAAAAATTTGCAAGCTCAAACTCATCTTCCTTTAAACTCTTTGAAGCATTTTTAACATCTTTAATCGCAATAAATATATTTTTTCGCTGTTCTTCTGCCTCGATTTTATTTTTTGTCGTTTCAATATTTATGTTATTTACAACAATCTTAAAACTACTGCCTGCTGGAATATAAACCTTTGCATAGTATCCTTCACTTGTTCCCTCATCAGTTATTGTTGACGGAATCATTGTTTCCTTATCTAGCTCACCAGTAGCAGGCTTTAGACCTAGTTTCATATCTGATAACTTAATTTTCTCACATTTTTCCTTTAAATCTTTATCATTAAAAACTTCAATACCTGTGGCATTAACTTTTATATTCTCTACTTCAATTTTAGTTTTTCCATATACAAATGCTGTAAAACATGCACCAATAACTGCAAAAACAATTGTAGATAAAATTACTACTATGGTTGCTGCAACTGATTTTTTTTTCATAGAATCTCCTGAATTAAATTTAACCAGATTGCTGAGTTTTATTCAAAAATTTCAAAAAAGTGGTAAAATAAAAACAGGCCTTTAGCCTGTTTAAATTTAAATATGTCTGTGGTCTTTAGCCATTTTCCAAATAAACACTGAAGACACCAAAACAAAGAAAGTTGCTGCTAAAAATAATGAAAGTGCTAAAACACTGTAGTTTAGATATACAATGCAAGTTACTCCAACAGCAAGAAGTAATAAGTTAACAATTAATGTTATTATTAGAGCTCTTTTTGAAACTTCCATAAGTGTTCCTCCCATAGTTTGTGATGTTATTATAACACAACCAAAATCAAATTTCCATAGTTTTTAAAAAATAATTTAATTTTTTATCAAAAAAATTGTTCTTCCTGCGTCAAAATTTACCTTTTCAGCTATTTTTGAATGCTTAAACTCTTTTCTAACCAAATTTTTTATAACCGTTCCACCATGGTAACCATGCACAACTATTAAACATTTGGTATCTATATCTAAGCTTTCTATGGCATAAATGAGATTAATTCTAGCATCTTCTTTTGTTTGATTATGTAAATCAACTATCTTGTGCTTTCCGTAGTATAGCTCAATAAACTCATCTGGAATCATGATCTATCCTCAGCTGGAATTGGAGTTACTACATTTCCACCAATCGAAAAACCAACAATTTCACCATTTTCATTATAGATTTCACTATAACGCGACCTCTCGTCCCAATAAGTGAATTTATATGTGTTGTTATCACTATTATATTCATAATATTTAAAAATATTATCTGCAGTTAGTGAATAAAACTCAAATTCAAATATATGACTTAAGTCATAGTCGCCAAGCGAAACTGAAATCTTAAATTTTCCGCCAACAAACGAATTAAAGTTTGCTTCGCTTAAAGTTAAAATATAATATGTTTTGTCTGCAGATAAAGCAACATATGGACTGCTGTTATAATTTGCACCATTGAATGTAATTGTATGGCTATTTTTGTTTCCGTCCATTGTTAGTGGGTTGAGATAAACAATATCACCATTGGTGTATACCTTTCTAAACTGCACATAAATTTTTGAAACTTTGTTAGTAAAATATGCATTATATGCTGGAATTTCTGAATTCTCTTTATTAATGAGTCCACTTTTTTCTATTTGAAAGTTTAAAAATTCATCTAAAATTGATGGGTCTGCAAAAATCTCTTCATCTGTAAAGTTTGAAACATCAACAGAACTTGTATTCATTAATACTACTCCCTCATCAAAATGTGGAGACTTTGAAAGCACAATCTGCAAAAATTTTGGTGTGTATGTTATTATATGAACCTGAACAAAATAGTTTTTAGAAACTCTAAGTTCGCCGTCTGCAGTTTTTGCAAATGCTTGAATTGGAATTATTGTGTCTGCATTATCTAACAACGCTTCAGAATTACATTTTAAAATTAATGTTTTATTAACTGAATCTATTTGAACATCAGAATTGTCTTTAAAGATGTTTCTATCAATTTGAGTATAATCAATTGCGAGAAGTTCGCTGTTTACATTATCAGAGAACTCCCCACCTGTCATATTTGCTGTCTCTATTCTATAAGTATACTGCATATCATCAGCGTAAGCCACTATCTTGTTTGCAAAATATTTTGAGTAATCTTCACCATAATATCTATCATCAAAAACTGCAAGCTCTTCTGCTGAAACATCATAAACCGTAACTTTAATAGAGTCTTGAACAGCCTTGCCAATGCTTGCAATAATTTCAGTTTCACCAGCACCTTTATAGTTCACAAAAAGCCTTCCATTACTTGAAGATACTGTTGCAACATTTGGATTTGATGATGTAATATCAACTCTCGTTGTGTTTGTTGAAGTGTGTGCATAAATTCCAATTTCAAAGTTATTATCTTCTGGGGTAGTCATGTATACAACTTTATTTTTCATGGTAGTATAACTTGCCTCATTATTTGTGTAAACATAATATGATTCATCTTTGACTGGTTCAACTATTCTAACATCATAAATATAATAGGTTTTGTTGTTTGCAATCAAAAAATATAGCGATATGCCACCCACAACGCCAACAAGCAAAACAACCATAAAAATACCAACTAGTTTTAATGACTTTTTCATAGCATCTCCATTAATTTTATACATAATAAATATATAATAAACTTAATGGTCATGTCAAACAATAAAATGTAAAATAAATTTTTGACCCTCTATTGAATAATTCACCAAGGCATGGTATAATTAAGACATATTTAGGTGGTGATTATGAAACTTAACAAACCATTAGGTTCTGGGAAAGAAGAAAAAAAGAAAGCTTTAGAAGATAATATTTTTGATTTATCTTCTAATAAAACAGAAGCAACAAAACAACCAACTATTAAAAACCAATATGTTGAAATTCCAGAAACTGATGAAGAATGGGACAATGCCTTTTTTGATGAAGGTGTAACACAGCTTATTGGTATTTATCCTGATGCATCATTTGAAGAAGCTCAAGGACTTACTTATGAATTTTATTGCGAAAAAGATGAATATATTTCTGAAAAAGTATTTTTTCAAAAAGTTTTAACTAATCTATTGAACTTTAACTGTTTACTTGGAAAATTTAATGCAAAAATTGAGTCTTGCAAAAATGCGTCAGTTGACATAGAATGGCTTGAAAATAAGTTAAATGAAATTGCAGAAGACAGAGAAGAATTTCTTCAACACAGCGGATTATATTTTCACAATCAAAAAAGATATATTGATGAATCTTTGCCTATTGTTGAAAAGATATTAATAAAGAGTGCTAATAATCTATTTGGAGATGTTTCTAGCATAAATAATCTTTTTAATGGAACTGAAATTATTCACCCACAAATGAAAGAACAATATCAAAATTTTTGTAATGGCAATCAAGATAGCGATAAATTAGATTTTGGTAACAGAGATTTTTTAAATTTAATCAACAATTATATTGAATATACAAGACTTTATTCCTTTTCAAAAGAATATGAATCAATTTTTGAACTATTTAATGAATATGCTGAAGACTATAAATATGGTGGCAAAATTAATGACAGTTTATTTAGAAAACACAACCCAAATATTGTTAGTCTTTCAAAAAATCAACTTGAAGAGCTTCTTAATTTTTGTTTAGACTTAAATGACAAATATGCAAAGAAAGATAAACTTCAAAAAAAGATTTCAAGAGAAACATTCAAAAACAAAAATCTTATTGAAAAAGAATTAGAACTTCAAGGTCTAAGTGATGAAGAAATACATAATCAAGTTTTTAAGTGGCTTCAAACTCGATCACAATTAAATAACACCATAAACGAAAAATACGTTAAAGTTAACAAAGGTGGTTGGTATGTCCTTAAATTAGTCAAAAGACTAAAACAATCAAACACAAGCATATATACTATTCCAATGACCATTTATGAGGAAGCACTTGGGCTTATAAACACAATGTCATTGCACGCACTAAAACAACCTAAAGAAAATATTTATATTTATGTTCATAAAAACGAAATTGAAGCTATTATTAGTTATTTAAAAGAATCCTCTGAATCTAAAAAAATTATAGAAAAACTTATTAGCCAAACTTTTGGTGATAAATTTGAATTTAAAGAACAATCAAGTTTTTAAGAAAAAATGCAAGGCAATTTTAACCTTGCATTTTTTATGTTTCAAATAAATAAAACCATAGGTTTTCCCTATGGTTTTATATTATTTTTATTTAACAATTACGCCACCATTAAGTTCAACTTTTTGTGTTAAAATAATTTGGTTTGCGATTGATTGAGACATTATAACCTTAAGTTCTTTATAGTCAAATTTTAATGAATGGTTCCAACCTGTTGTTAAATTGTTTTCATTACCTGAAACAATTGCTGCAACATACATTAAGCTGTCTACATCTCTGTTGCTTATAAGTCTAACATTTCCTGTAAGCTTAACTGCATAAGCGATATTTTCACCATTAACATTCATCCAAGCATATGTGAAATCTTCTGAGAATTTAATTTCTGTGTATAGAAGTTGAGAAGCTACTCCATATGCTTTAAGTGTGTTTACTTCTGAATCTAAGATTGTGTCTTCAATTGTTATGTAATATTCACCTTCATGGATTGTTCCAGCTGTGTCATATTCATTGTTTGATACTGTATAAATTGCACCAGCATATAAACCATCCATATCAACATTTGCGTGAACTATAACTTTTGAAATGTTTGTTTTGTTTTCTGCATTATCAGCTCTAACTGTTGCAACGATACCTGCAATTACATTAAATTTTTCGTTGTCAATTTGTTTCACTGCAGATATGCTGAATCTTTCTGTTTCTGTTTGAGAAACTTTAAAGTTTACTGTTACTTCAGTTATGTTTGCACTTGTTGCAAAACCTGCAACGCCTGCAATATATAGTCTGTTTGAAACTGCAACTTTGTTTGGAGCAGAAACTGCTTTAACACTTACATTTGCATCTACTTTGCTGATTGTAGAATCTTTCATGTAGCCAGTTACACCACCAAGATAGTAGTTTCTATTATCACTATCAGCAATGATGTCTACATTTACTTTTGAGTCAGAATATGTTGTGTTAACCATTGCACCAAGAACGCCACCAAGTGTGTTTGCACCTTGAGCTCTGCTTTCTGCATAGATTGAATATGCGTCTGCATCAATCATAGCTGAAACATTTGCACTTATTTCAGAATTTGAAACAGTTGCTGCTAGAGCACCAATTGTAACTTCTCTTGGGAATGCATTTAATTTGTCAGCTGCGTTAAGGTTGCCATATCTAAGTTCTGTGTAAACTTTGTGGTCTACAAAAATTTCAATTCCATCATATGAAATATTTGCAATTTTTGCATTTGATACATTTCCAAATACACCAATGTGGAATGTTGCATCTTTGCCATTAACATATGCAAATTCTGCTAAATTATCTGTTGTTACATTAATTGTAATATTTTTAACTGTGTGACCATCACCATCAATTGTTCCAATGAATGAAGTTCCTTTGTTGAATAGTGGAATATAATCTACTCCAGCAAAGTCAACATCACTTAAGAATTTGAAGTTATATGGTTCTTGTCCAACAACTTCATATACTGGGTTGCCATTTTCGTCTAATTGGTCAACATATACAATGTTGCCCTCTTCATCTTTTTCAATAGTTTTAACTGGTTCACCATTTTCATTTAAAATTGGGTTGCCTTCTTCATCTACTGCATCAATAAGTGAAACAATTTGTTTTACTATTTTGATATCTCTAAGTTTATCACCAAGAGCTGCAAGGTATGTGTTGTAAGTTTCAACATCATATATATAATATGGATTTTCTTTGCTGCCTTTGTCTTCACCTTGGTTTATAGTTGGATCGAAGTCTGGTTTTTCTGGATTGCTTGGATTGCTAACATTGCTACCAGAGTTTGATGGATTGTTTGGATTTTTATAATTCTTAATACCAATCACATCAACAATTGAAAAAACTGCAAGCAAAACAACTAGTGCTGCACTGCATATAACTGATAAAATTAAATTCCTCTTTTTCATATTAATCATCTCCCTTTATTTATGATTAAAAAGATTATAGCACTTTATAGTATAAATGTCAATACCTAGTGGTAATTTTTTTTCAAAAAAAAGCGTAAACCCCGAAAAACACGGCATTCAGCACTCAAAAAAACTTATGTAAATATAACACTTAATTGTATTATATCATAACCATTTTAGTATTTCAAGTATTTTTTGTTATTTTTGATTGTTTTTAGTGCTTTTTAACTACTTTTAGTAAATGCGAACTGCAATGAAAAAATGCACCTTTTAGTGCATTTTTATTAAAAATTTACAAATTTTTGCTTAAGCAACAAAATTAATAGTTAAACTTAGTGAATATGGAGTTCCAGCTTCTGTATTTAAATTAGACCAAAATGTTAAGCCAAACTCAAGTGAACCCATCTTTTTTATTAAAATTTCAGAATTTTCTCTATCAAATAGAACATATCTATTTTCACTTGTGCTTACTTCAACACCATAGTTTCTTGAATTTAAATAACTTCCTGAGCTTGGATTTATTATCTCATTAGCACCACTAACTAGACATAAGTCAAAACCAATCACAAAATAATCTTCACCATTTATTGTTCTACTACCAATATCTGAATTGGTTGAATTAATAGTTATTGGATCTTCAGGAGAGCTTAATATAAAATGGTTGTATCCTGCAAGATCTAAATAACCATGATTGATAAGTGGAATAACATTAAAGTTAATTTTTAACTCTTTTGTTCCAAATTTATTTGCCCCTGTAGCATCAAGCAATGCTACTGTGACTGTTGATGACTCAACTTTATTTTTTAAAGTGTTAACCGTCAGCCTGTCTGAGTTTTTGATTTCAATTACAGTATCATCAGAACTTATAACTTTGAATTTGAATTCATCATCTTTAACTTCCCTAATAATATTTTCACCACTTGAAGTTTTAAATTCTCCAAACACATGAATATTATAAGAGCTGTTTGCTGAAATAATTTCATCATATTCAGTAAATTTTCTTCCATCTTCATCTATAAAAAAGATGTCTATTGGATATTCTTTAAGACGAATAATACAAATATCTTTATAATCACCAATTTGAATTTGAACAGTTATTGCTTCAAAGTCTGAATTTCTAACATAAATATTTCCATTTTCAAGATTGAAGTTTCTAAGGTTTTCATTACTATTTCCACTTCTAAGCACCTGATAAACAGGGTTATAACCAGACCAAGAAGATGGTGTTACTTTAAACGACAATTTTGTTGTGATGCCAACGTCAACTTCAAAAACAGCATAGCCTGTTTCTTCATCATAAATTGAAGACTCAAAGAATACACCCTTAACTTCATTTGAAGGTGTTGCACCACACGCAGTAAAAACTAGACCCAATGGGACTAGCAATACTAAAAGAAATATAGTGCAATATTTTTTTAACTTATTCAAAGTTCTTCTCCTTTTGTTTAGTCAATTTCTGAAACAACAAGCATATTTGAACCACTAACATTTGTAACTATTCCAGCAGTTTGTATTACAGAATCACCTTTTTTAACAAAGCCTGATTCTTTTGCCCTCTCTCTAGCAGATTTTAAAAGCTCATCAGTATTGTAGAAAGTTTTATCTAAAAGTGGTTGAATGCCCCATAGCATTCCAAGTTTGTAGTAAACATTAATATTTGGTGTGAGTGCCACTATTTGACACTCTGGTCTAAACCTACTAATGCTTTCAGCTGATTTACCTGAAGTTGTGGTAACCAAAATAGCTTTAACTCTTAAACTTCTAGATAGGTCACAAGCAGCATATCCAATACCTGTTGTAACATCTTTAGAATTTACCACTTTAAGTATGCCTGTTGGCTTAATCATACTTTCTGTTTCATTTGCTATTTTCTGCATGGTAGACACCGCAAGAATTGGGTGTTTTCCCGCACTGGTCTCACCAGAAAGCATAATTGCAGAAGTTCCATCATATATTGCATTTGCAATATCTGAAATCTCTGCTCTTGTTGGCCTGGTATTTACTACCATAGATTCAAGCATTTGTGTTGCTGTAATTGAAAGTTTTCCAAGTTCATTAGCTTTTTCTATCATTTTCTTTTGAATTGCAGGTAACTTTTCAAATGGAACTTCAACGCCCATATCGCCTCTTGCAACCATAACACCATCTGAAGCCATGATAATTTCGTTCATACGCTCAACGCCCTTAACTGATTCTATTTTTGAGATTATAAAGGCATCTTTAACTCCTGCGTTTGCTAAAAATTCACGAACATCATTAACATCTTTTGCAGAATTTACAAATGAAATTGAATAACAATCAACTCCCATCTCTGCTCCAAACAAAAGGTCTCTCTTATCTGTTTCACTTAAATATTCCATATTTAGTTCAACACTAGGAATATTGATTGATTTATTATTTGAAAGCTCGCCACCTACCTCAACAACTGTGTGAATAACCTTGCCAGCTTTGCTTATGACTTTAAGTTCAATGAGACCATCATTTAACAAGATTTTAACGCCTGGCTTAACGATTTCTGGAAGCTTTTTATAAGTTACTGAAACAATAGTTTCATCGCCAATAACATCTTCTGTTGTTAGTGCAAAATTTTGACCATTTTTTAAAAAAACTTTTCCTGTTTTAAATTGTTTTATTCTAATTTCTGGACCCTTTGTGTCTAGCATTATTGCCACTGGAAGCCCAAGTTCAAACCTTGCTTGTTTTACAAGATTCATATGCTCTCTGTGAGACTGATGTGTGCCATGGCTCATATTAAACCTTGCAACATCCATGCCAGAGAGCATCATCTGTTTAATTGTTTCAAGGTCACTGCAAGATGGACCCATTGTGCAAACAATTTTAGTTTTATTCATATTTCCCCCAATATACAAGTATTAATTTTTATGACTATACATATATATTATATTGAAGAATTAAATAAAATGCAAACAAAAATAAAAGGTTAAAAACCTTTTATTTGCTGCTAGAAAAATATTCATTAGGGTCAATAAGTTTCTCACCTTTAAGCATTTCAATGTGAAGGTGAATTCCATCTGCTTTTTCTGAAAGCATAATAGTAACTGTGCCAATAACTTTTCCCTTTTCAATTTTGTCTCCCTCTTGCACTTTGACATCTGAGGATAGACCCTTATAAACAACTGTTAAGTTATCTGCGATTTGAACATAAACAACTGTTCCGTTCATCATAGAATTTTCAACCTTGGTTACCTTTCCACCATATACTGCCTTAACTTGTTGTTTTTCAGCACAAGCAAAATCTATTCCTTGATGTGTGCACCACATCTCTGTTGTTTTGTCGTAAAGCAAAATATTTTCTGCGTAATCTTTTGTTATTTTTGCATTTTCAAATGGTAGATCAAAAATTATAACATTTGTGCCACCTGTTGGTTTTTCATCGTCTGAATTATCTCCGTCATTCTTGCCATCATTAACATTAGAGCCCCCCTCTATGCCGGGTTTTGTGTTTGCAGGAATTTCACCACTGCTAGATTTTATCGATGAGTATGCTGAAACTGCAATAATTCCAAGAACGAGAGCCGTGCACATTGTGACTGTGATTGGATAGATATTGCGTTTAAAAAAGTGTTTTGCTCTTAGTAAAAAAATTTTCATATATCCCCCTGATACTAAGAATCTTTAACACTTTAAGATTTTTTATACAAAAAAAAGAAAAGTTATTCAGCTTTTCTCTTTTTTAATTTTTTTGGATTAACTTCATTTTTTTGTTTTTTTGATTTAATTATCCCCATTATTATTTTTCTAAGTTCGTGACCAAAACCATGAATTATAATAATATAATATGTTAAAAATCTCCATGCAAGAAGTGCCCAACCCATATTATTTCCTAAACTCATTCCGAAGAGCAATATGAATGAAACTTCCATAAGTCCAGTTCCTCCAGGAAGAGGAATATAACAACTTGCCATAGAACAAAGATAATATTTAACCAAACACATAAAGAAAAACATATATATATTTGTATCAATCTGATTCGTGAAAGCCATAGCAACAAAAAATACTAGCGAACCATAGGATATGCATTCTAAAATACTATACAACACCAGTTGAAGCAAAATCTTTTTATGTTTCCAAAGATAACCCATCGAAAATTTATATTCAGCAACTTGGTTCATAACTTTTTTATAGGTTGTTCTATAATCTTTGATGAGTTTCATTTTATAGCCAAGTCTAAGAATTCCACTAATTAAAGTTCTTGTTACAATTGTTCCACTAGAAATTAAGAATATAAACATAGCCATTATAACAGTAACAATAAGGCCAATAACACCAACAACTTCAAGTAACAAAATTAAAAAGTCATTTAAAATTGAAGTTTTTGGAATAAATGGAAGTCCAAAAATAAAAAACACAAGTGCAAGTAGTGCATTTACACCACTGTTTATCATCATTTTTAAAATTGGTATGCTGGTTGAAACACCTGCACCAATTCCATTTTCAGTAAGCCTTAAAATTTGCATTGCTTGTCCGCCAACTGCAAATGGAGTGATATTGTCATAATATTTTCCAACTATTGCCGCATCATAGGCTATCTTCCAGCTCTTTCTGCCTGATAAGTTCTTGATTAAAACTCTATACATCAAAACTTGAATCAATATGAAAATCACATACATTATTAACCCACCGACAAGCCACCACATCTTATTGCCCTGCTGGTTAAATATGTTTACTATATTTGTATCTTCAAGATTTGAAAATAATCCTTTGACAATGAATGCCATTAAAACCAAGTTGATAGCAAGCATGAGAATGTTAATGATTGTGCTCTTCTTCTTTTTTTTAGGATTTTTTAGCTCATAAACATTCTTCATTTTTTCATTGATAATTTCTTCTGAAATACCAATTTCTTCAATTGTCTCTTTTTCTACCGTGTTTGTTTGAAGCTCAACTTGAGGAATTTCTTCCTCAGTATTTTTAGATGAAGGTTCAATATTTGTTTCTGACTGCTTTTGACTAGCTATTGTGTCATCTTTTTTATCATCACCTAGTTTATTCTCTTTCAAAAAATCTTCTTTTTGTTTTATTTTTCCACTAGCTTGCTTTTTTGTAGAAGTTTTATTGTTTATTTTTTCTTTTTTATTTTTATCTAAAGGTTTTTTTGATTGAACCTCATTCTCATTTTCTGAAGGCAAAGTTAAATCTTGCTCATGAGAAAAATCTGCTGAGTTTTCAGCTGACTTATTTTCCATTAAATTATCCTTTTCCTTCTTCATACGAGTTTATTTTAATGAAAACCATAAAAAAACACAAGAAAAAAAGCCAATATTTTGGCTTTTTGTTAAGATAATGTTTCAATCAAGTCTTCATAAGTGAGTTTATTTATATACTTAATTTTGTCTGTGTTATACAATTCACTTAACCACTTATATTCTTGTGCAAGGAAATATGTTCCAGTAGAGCTTCCACTTCCTGCAAAATTTATATATAATTTTTCACGGAAATACTCATAGAGTGTTTCATTTGAAGCAGTGCTAACATAGTTTGATTTTAAAAGTTCAATTACACTATCTACAAAGTTTTTATTTGTGTAGTCAACTTTTCCACCATTGTTTTTAATTATATCTTCAATTCCTGATGCAATTGAATTTGTTTCAGTGTATACATTTTCAATTTTAATAATATGAATGCCATAGTCTGAAATAATTGCATTGTTTTCTGTTATTGTAGTTCTATCATTGGTTTTTTCATATTGCTCAATAAGTTTTCTAGCACCAACAGCAAAGTCAACAACCCAGCTTCCGTTATTGTCTGGGAATGAAGAAATAATGTAGCCTATTTTATTTGATACTTCATTATCAAGCGAGTCACTTGAATAAATCCACTCAAGTTCAACAAATAGGAGTGATGAAACCTTATCATAAATCTCGGCACTTGTTGCACCATTTGCTTTCATGTCACTAGCAGTCAAGAAAACATATTCCATATCACTATGAGCTTCAATGATTTCTTTTTTACCATCTTCATTTGCTGCAAGATATTGATCAACCAAAGTTTTCCAACTTGCAAAATTGTCTGAATAACATTTTAAAACATCTGCCTGTGTTGCCATCAAAACAAGATCTTCTTCTGCATAACTTCCGTCACCCTTATCTTTAATGTAGCCACCAAAAATTCCATCAGCTACGCTATAAACATATTTCTGGGCTTCATCATAATAGTAGTAGTCACCAACAACATTAATTGATTTTAATTCATCTTTATTTTTTATGTTAACTTTTGTTAAGATTGCATTATTATATTTCTTTGCAAGTTCATCTCTCTTTTCTCTATAAACTACACTAATTTGACCATAATAATCATTTGACGATGATGAATTTTTTTCATCAATCTTGTTAATCTGTTCGCTTAAATAATCTGAATATTTCAACAAAATATGTTGAACACTAAAATAATAATATTTTCCGTTATAATGATAAAGCAAAAGTGGAGCTCCATCACTTGATGTGATTTGTTTTATATATTCCTTCTCTGAAGAGTATAGTTGTTTATCTGTGTAGTATTGATTAATAAATGCTTCAACAATTGCAGCGTCTGAAAGTGAAATATTGTCACCATTGCCATCATAGTTTGTTAAATATTCACTTAAATAATAGTCTTGGAAAAGTGAAGTTATTTTTGCATTATAATAAACTTCATACACTCTATAGATTTCTTCTGCAAAAAGTGTTGCCATATCAATTGTTCTGCCATCATTTTTAGCACTTGCAACAAGTTCTGCCTTATAGTTTATAAAAGCCTGTTTTCTTGCACCACCAATATAGTTTGTTTCATCAATAGAAACTCTAATTGGCTCATCATCAGAATCTTTGTCATTTTCATCAGGCACATATTCATAGATATATTTCTCAATAGCTGCTGCCATTGATTTTACTTCTGATTCAGAAAGTTTGTGAGCAAGTTCAGCATTTTTTCTTTCTTCAATTTCTTCTTCTGTAGGAATTGTAGATTCAAAAGGTTTAAATATTTTGTCTTCTTCAGAATCTTCGCTATCACGAATCCAAATTGGATAGTCCTCTTCTGATTCATAATCACTATTTGCAGCATAGATTGGTTTTTCTTTGCTGTTAACTTGTTCATAGAAATAATCTTTTACGCTTTTTAATACTTCCTTTTCATCATCTATAATATAGCGAATCACGCCAGTATTAGTTTCTTCATTATAAACAGCATCTTTTGCCATATCACCAAGAAGTTCTCTAATAATTAGCCATTGATAGAAAGACTCTTCAACAACTTCACTGCCATAATATGAAAAATATGCCGAGTTGTTTTGATAGTAGGTGTAAAAGCTGTTAATTATATCTCCTCTTGTTAAAACTTTTTCTCCTATTTGCAAAACTGGCTTGCTGTTGAGTTTTTCTTCATCAACTTTAACTGTTGAACAACTTGTAAGAGAAAATAGGCTAACTAGCCCCATAAATATCCCAAGTGCAAATGATAAAATTTTCTTTTTCAAAATAATTTCCCCTTGATTAGTATTGTATCATAAAAAATT
>CATLBG010000004.1 GCA_949878595.1 uncultured Clostridia bacterium | reverse complement strand
CCCAAATTTATAATATCACAAATATCATTTTAGGTAAATATGTTTTCAAAAATTAATTTTGAATATTTCTCTTTTTAATATTGACAATATTAAAAAGAGAACATATAATAGACTTATATACCTATACCGGGTTAAAGGAGTAATTATGGAAAAAGAAATGATAGAATTTAAAAGTAAGCCAAGAAGCGAAAAAAATGTTCGTGAACTTCAAAATAGGCTAAGTAGGATAATGGGTCAGATTGGTGGAATTAAAAAAATGATTGAAGATGGCAGATATTGTGCCGATATAATTATTCAAGTTTCAGCATGTGAAAAGGCACTTGTTAGTGTTTCAGAAATTCTTTTAAAAGAGCACCTAGAAACCTGTGTTGTAGACTGCATAAAAAATGGAGACTACAATGTTGTTCCTGAAACATTAGACTTAATTAAAAGAATGAGATAGTTATGAAATTTAAAGAATTTACAATTACGGGCATGACATGTGCCGCATGTCAAGCAAATATCACCAGGGCAGTTTCAGGAATAAATGGTGTAAAGAATGTTGAAGTCAATCTTTTAAGTGGTTTAATGAAACTTGAATTTGATGAAAATTTCACTAATGAAGATAAAATAATTCAAAAAGTTGAATCTATTGGTTATGGAGCAAAGGTTAAAGGCAAAGAAAAAACAAAATCTTCACTCAAAAGCAATTGGGCAAATTCCAAAAACGAAAAAGTAAAAGATTTAAAAGCTATGAGGACAAGAGTAATATTATCTTTTATTTTCCTTATTTTACTTTTATATGTTTCAATGGGTGAAATGATTGGTTTGCCACAATTTTGGTTTTTCAAGGGTTCAAGCAATGCATTAATTTTTGCTTTATTCCAATTAGTATTAACAACTATAATCTTAATAATAAATAAAAAGTTTTTCATAAGTGGGTTTAGGGCACTTTCTAAACGTATGCCAAATATGGATTCTCTTGTTGCCATTGGTGCGGCTGCGGCATACATATATAGTTTGGTTATCACTTTTATTTTAGCTTATTGCATTGGTCACTCAAATTTTGAAAAGGTTCATTCTATTGTTCATTCGCTTTACTTTGAATCTTCAGCAACAATTTTAACATTAGTGCTTTTTGGAAAATATCTTGAATCTCTTTCAAAACTGAAAACAACAAGTGCTTTAGATAAGCTTATAAATTTGTCACCAAAATTTGCAAATGTAGAAAGAGATGGCAAAGTTCAAAAAATATTAGCAGAAGACATAATGCTAAACGACATTGTTATCATAAAGCCAGGTGACGTTATTCCTGCTGATGGAGAAATTGTTTCAGGTGAAGGATATCTAGATCAGTCAGCTATAACTGGTGAATCAATGCCAGTTAAAAGAGTTAATGGAGAAAGTGTAATTTCTGCAAGCCTTTGCACAAATGGAAGTTTTAAGTTTAAAGCAACAAAAGTGGGTCAAAACACAACCCTTGCCGAAATTATAAAACTTGTTGAAGATGCGGGCAATTCAAAAGCACCACTTGCTAGAATAGCAGATAGAGTCAGTGCAGTTTTTGTTCCCATAGTAATAATAATTTCAATTTTAAGTTTTATTGTTTGGATAAGTGCAACAAAAAACTTTGGTACTGCTCTCACACACATGATTTCAGTTTTGGTTATTTCATGTCCATGTGCACTCGGGCTTGCAACTCCTGTTGCAGTAATGGTTGCCTCTGGCAAGTCTGCTAGTCTTGGCATATTAGTTAAGTCAGCAGAAACTTTAGAAACACTCCATAAAACAAAAATCATTGTTTTTGATAAAACTGGAACAGTCACAACTGGCAAACCAGAGGTGAGTGATGTTGAGTTATTTGATGCAACTTCAAAAGATTCATTGATTTCAGAACTTGCCATTTTAGAGAGTTCAAGCAATCATCCAATTGCACTAGCAGTCAAAGCAAGTGCAACTCAGTTAAACAAAACTTACAAAATTACTGATTTTAAAAATGATGAAGTTGGTGGAATTTTCGCTAAGGTAAATAAACAGGTTTGGGCAGCTGGCAATTTTAAGTTTATAAGCAAGTTTATTAAAGATAAAAAAATCTTAGATGAAATTAAATTCAAATTGCAAAAATTTGAGTCTCAGGGCAAAACAACAATTGTGTTTGCAAAGGGTGAAAAAGTTCAAGGCTTAGTTTGTGTTTCTGATAGAATTAGAGAGGATTCAAAAGAGCTCATTCAAAATTTAAAGCTACTAAAAATAAAAACAGTGTTGCTTTCTGGAGATAGCAAATTAGTTGCAGAGAGTGTGGCTAAAGAATTGGGAATAGATGAAGTTTATAGTGAAGTTCTGCCAAGTGAAAAAGATAAAGTCATTCAAAAGCTTCAAGAGGGTGGAAATATTGTAACAATGGTTGGCGATGGAATAAATGATTCACCAGCACTAACCAGAGCTAATATTGGCATAGCAGTTGGCTCTGGAACAGATATAGCAATAGATGCGGCTGATATAGTTTTGTCTAGTGGCAACTTAAGCTCAATAATGCAAGCCATTCGTCTTAGCAGACTTATGACAACAAATATAAAAATAAATTTATTTTGGGCATTTTTCTATAACACACTTGGTATACCTCTTGCAGCTGGAGTGTTCACTCCAATACTAGGTTTGACACTTAGTCCTATGATTGCAGCACTTGCTATGAGTCTAAGCTCCGTATGTGTTGTTTTAAATGCATTAAGCTTAAATTTATATAGTTTCAAAAAAAGTGCAAAAATAAAAGAAAAATGCACTAAATTATGCAAAATAGAGGAGAATGATATGAAAAAGATAATAAAAATTGAAGGAATGATGTGCTCACATTGTGTTGCTCATGTAACAGAAGCTTTATCAAAAATTGATGGAATAATAAATTGTGACACAAGCTTAGAAGAGAAACAGGCAATCATCACTTTATCAAAAGAAGTTTCTGATGAAGAAATTAAAAATACAATTAAGGCTTCTGGCTACGAAGTTATTTCAATAGAAGATAAAAAATAGAAATCAAAAAAACTAGCAAAATTTATTGCTAGTTTTTATTTTTTATTCTAAGGGCTCTGAGTGAGTTTAATATTGCGAGCAATGAAACGCCAACATCTGCAAAAATTGCAAGCCACATAGTGGTTATTCCAAGGGCACCAAGCACAAGCATAATAAGTTTAAAAGAGATACTAAATATTATATTTTCTTTAACTATTCGCATTGTCTTTTTAGAAATCTTAATAGCTTCCGCAACTTTTTCTGGATTGTCGTCCATAAGAGTAACATCAGAAGTTTCCATGGCAATGTCACTTCCAAGCTTACCCATAGATATTCCAACATCAGCAGTTTTAAGCACAGGTGCGTCGTTAATTCCATCTCCAACGAATGCTATTTTTAAAGCTTTAGAAGTTTTTAACTCTCCAATAATTTTTGCCTTGTCTTCAGGCAAGAGCTCTGAATAATATTTATCGATTTTAAGTGAATTTGCAATTGTTTTGGCCACAGCATCTTTGTCACCAGTCAACATATAAGTTTGATTAATTCCAAGCTTTTTAAGTTTTTCAATGGCAGATTTGCTGGTTTCACGAACTTCATCACTAATAACAATATAACCAAGAAACTTACTTTCTTCAGAAACAAAAACTGTTGTTCCAATTTCATTATTTTCAGGAACTTCCACTCCAATGCTTTCCATAAGTTTAAAGTTTCCAGCATAAATTGTTTTATTTTTAATTACTGCTTTAACTCCAAGTCCTGGCAAAACTGTTTGTTCAGAAACTAATTTTTCATCAAGTTTCATTTTTTGTTTCGCAAAATTTACTATAGATTCTGCAATTGGGTGGCTTTGACCACTTTCTGCTAAAGCACAAAGTTTAATAAGTTCATTTTCTTTGCAACCAATTGCTTTCACATTGCTTGCAGTGAAATTTCCCTTAGTCAGAGTTCCAGTTTTGTCAAAACCTACTGCGTTTAAATTAGCCAAAGTTTCAATATGGTTTGCACCTTTGATTAGAATTCCTTTTTTTGAGGCTCCTCCAATTCCAACAAAGAATGTGAGTGGAATAGATATAACCAGTGCACAAGGGCAAGAAACAACTAAAAATAATAGTGCTCTATGAAGCCAAGTTAGCCAAGGTTGACTAAAGGCGAGAGGTGGTAGCACTGCAAGCAACACAGCAAGTCCAACAACTACAGGTGTATAAATCTTGGCAAACTTAGTTATAAACTTTTCAGATTTAGCCTTTTTATTTTCAGCATTTTCAACCATTTCAATAATTTTTGAAACAGATGACTCAGCATAACACTTTGTTACTTTCACAGTGATAGTTCCAGAAATATTAATTGTTCCTGCCAAAACAGAATCTCCTTCGCTGACATCTTTTGGAATACTTTCTCCAGTTAGAGCTGCGGTATCAAGTGATGTTGTGCCAGAAACAATGATTCCGTCTAATGGGATTTTTTCTCCTGCAAACACAATAATTTCATCATCAGGTTTAACTTCACTAGGGTTAACTTTTTTTGTTTCACCATCAATCATAACATTTGCAAAATTAGGTCTAATATCCATCAGTTTCTTAATTGAATCTTTGCTCCTATCAACAGCAAGGTCTTGCAAAAATTCACCTAGTTGATAAAATAGCATAACAGCAAGTGCCTCGTGATACTCCTTAATTGCAAAGGCACCAATGCTTGCAACCAGCATCAAAAATCTTTCATCAAATATATCACCATGAATAATTCCTTTTAGCGACTTAAATATAACATCATATCCAATAATGAAAAATCCCACTAAAGAAGTAACAAATTTTCCAATGTCACCCAAAAAATTAAAGAATGATAATGCAAAAAGCACACTTGCAATGCAAAGTCTAGTTATTAAAATTTTCTCTTCTTTTTCCATATCTACTCCTTAATATGATTTAGTGCATTTATTATTAGGTTTGTAACATGGTCATCAGCAAGTGAATAATAAACAGTTTTTCCAGATTTTCTAAACTTAACTAGGTTAGCAAGTCTAAGTTCGCGAAGTTGGTGAGATATTGCAGATTTTGTCATAGACAAAAGGTTAGCAAGGTCGCACACACACATCTCATGGTTGTATAGTGCCCACAAAATTTGAACTCGTGTGCTATCTCCAATGGTTTTAAAAAATTTAGTAATTCCATCAAACTCAGATTTATCTAGCATTTTAGTTTTAACACATTCAAGCACATCAGAGTGAATAATGGTGCAGTCGCAATAAAATTCATTTTTAGTCATAAAATACTCCAAATATAAAATTAAATAGTTGAATATATACTCAACTATTATAGTTGTATTATAGTTGAGTAAATATTCAACTGTCAAGCGATTTTAATAATTATTTAATATTTTTTTCACTTAGCAATTTTAATTTTTTTGAGATAACAGGGAATACTCTTTCCTTATCTTTTTCAAAAATATAAAATGAAATTTTTTCGCTTGATATTTTAAGGTCAAAAAATTTATAATCACTTAAACTTTTCAAAACTGCATTGCAAATTTTATTGAACTTTAAGCTATTACTAAAAGCTACAGAAATTTTGCAAAGTCCATTAATTTCAGAGATACCAATTTCATCATTTTGCACATCAAAAATTTCTGTTCCTATTCTCATTGGCTGGGCTGTTGCCTTAGATATAATTTTAATATTGTGTTTTTCAGCAATAGTTAAAGCCTTTTCGTCTAAAACTTTAGCTCCTGAGTTTGCAAGTGATAGCATAGTTTTATAATCTATTTTTTTAATCTTCTTAAAATTTAAAATATTGGGGTCTCCTGCAAAAACTCCAGAGAAGTCAGAATAAATTTCAACGGGGGTGTTAAAACTTGCAGCAAGTGCTGTGGCAGTAGTGTCAGACCCTCCAAACCCCAAAGTAACAGTTTCTCCAAGTGAATTTATTCCTTGAAATCCACATATCACGCAAACATTATTTTTATTTAAATTTTCACTTATTTTAGATTTATTCAAATAACACACTTTGCTATTTAAGTAGTCACCAAAGGTGTGCAATTCAATGTCTCTACCAGTGAGAGATATTGCAGGCACTCCCATGCTCTTTAGCATCATGCAAAATAAGGTTGCAGACTTAATTTCTCCTGTTGAAAGTAGGCTTGCAAGTTCTCGTTTTTGGCTCCCGTTATATCCAAAGTTTTCAGCAAGCTTTGTTAATTTGCTAGTTTCACTTCCCATGGCACTGACAACTACAATAATTTTCTGTTCAATTTTATATGTTTTTTTAATAAATTTGCATGCAATTTGCATTTTTTCTGGAGTTTCAAGGCTTTTTCCACCAAATTTTAAAATTTTCATATTATATAATATGAACTAGCATTCTAGTTTGCCATATAAATTAGTTGGAGATTTAGATTATGATTAAGATAGCTATTGTTGGTGCAACAGGTCTTGTTGGAGAAACGATAATAAAAGTATTAAAAGAAGAAGATTTAAAAAACAAAGTAAGTTTAAGTTTGTTTGCGTCCGAAAAAAGTCATGGAAAAGAAATGGTTGTTTATGGAAATGATTATAGGGTCACAAAACTAAGCGATGAAGTGATTAAACAAAATTTTGATATTGTATTTTTTTCTGCAGGTGACGATGTCAGCAGGGCATGGGCAAAAAAGTTTGCAGCAAACGGAAGTTATGTGATAGATAACACAAATGCATTTAGAAGAGAAAAACAAATTCCACTTGTTGTTCCTGAAATCAATGGAAATTTATTAACTCAAAACACAAAGCTAATTTCAAATCCAAATTGTTCAACTATTCAGCTTGCGATAGTTTTAGATAAAATTATAAAAGTTTCAGAAATATCTCTAGTTGTTGTTAGCACCTATCAGTCAGTCAGTGGTGCTGGCAGAAATGCACTTTCGGATTTAAAATATGGTACTAAAAAATGCTTTAGCGTGGGAATAAGAGATAATTTTATTTCACAGATAGGCAGCATTCAAGAAAATGGATTTTGCACAGAAGAAAATAAAATGATGTTTGAGTTGAATAAAATTTTGAATAAAAAATTCAGAGTGCTTGCAACCACAGTTCGTGTTCCAATTTCTAATTGCCATGGAGAAAGTGTTTATGTTAAATTAAAAAGCAAAATAAGTCTTTCAGAACTCAAAGAGAAATTAGATTGTGATTATATTCATGTTTGCAGTAACACAGAACTTGCATTCCCAACAAAAATTGCAGGCACAAACCAAACTCATATTTGCAGACTCAGATTAATAAACAATAAAGAATTGATGTTTTTTGTTGTGGCAGACAATCTCAGACGTGGTGCAGCATACAATGCTGTAGAAATATTTAAAACTCTTCTAAAAGTTGTTGACTGCTTTAATAAACAATAGAAATCCATCATTTAACAATAAATTTTTATAAATGTCAAAAAACTTAAAAATAAAACATTAAATTCATAACCTGACAAGCCATAAGTTTTATATCATAAACTTATGAAAAAAGAGATACCTAAATGCATATTAAAAGAGTTAGCATATTTTGTGCTACAAGTTTTTTTTGCGAGAATAAATTTATTTGGGTTTATTTCGCCAGCAGGTCTTCCTTTTGCATTCATAAGACTTTTTTATGGTGGAAATATCTTTTTTACACTCGGTGGATATTTTATTTCAAGGATATATCTTTTTTCTAGTTTAAATTTTGTTATAATAACAATTTATGAAATTGTTCTTCTGACACTTTATTATTTTGCCATGGAGTTTTTAAAAACAAAAAAGAAGATGTTGCTTCTTTATGTTTTTTTATCAATTTCAAATGCTCTCAGTCTTTACTATAATATGCTCAGTTTAACAACTCTTTGGCATTTTTTAGTAAATTTTTCATTACAAATAATAGTTCTGTTTTATTTTTATAAGCTTTTTCAGGTTTATAAAAATAAGTTAATTTTCATAAAATTTTCTCATAGAGATTATGTGTTTTTCTCAATTGCAATATTGATGCTTAGTGTTGGAGCGTTTCAATATAATTTTATTTTATATCCTCTAGGTTGGTTTTTAGTCGCAGGCGTGCTTGTGTGGTTTTGTAAGATTATGCCTGCTGAAAAATATTTTATTTTCAGCATAATTCTTTCACTTGGTGGAGTAATTGCATCGTCAAGCCCTTCATATTTAATTTTTTCATCGACTGCTAGCATAATTCTTTTTCAATTTAAAAATGCAAATAAATATTTATATATTTTCTCATGTTTTGCAGTTTATGCTGCACTAATTTTGTTACTCAAAATTTATGATGTCTATAGCATTGTAACAATACTCCTTTCTGTAGCAATTTTTGCATTTATTCCAACAAATATCATAACAAAAATAAAAGCATTATTCAGTTTAGAGTCATTAGAAATAATAAGACAAAATATAGAGCAGGAAAAAACAAAAATGATTCAGGGAAAACTGCTTTTAATGTCAAGCACGCTAACCTCAATGCAAAATAACTTTAAATACTTAATTATTGGAAAAATAGATAGAAATAAGGCTTGTTGTGAACTTGCAAACGACATAATAAGCAAATGTTGCAGTCAGTGCGAATATTATAGAACTTGCTATTTAGAGAGTATAAATAAAAAATCAATTATTGAAAATTTAATGTCAAAAGCAATTGAGCAAATAGAAATAGGAGATAAAGATTTTAATAATGGAGCCATTGCTTATTGTTCTAAGAATAAAATTTTAATGAGTGAAATAAATCAAACTGCAAGAAATTTTTTATCTTATGAAAAGACTGTTAAATCAGAAGACTCCAGCAAATTGGTAATTGCAAGTGAAATTCAAAATTTTGCAAATATATTCTTGAATTTTGCAAAAATGATAGAAAATTCCACTAAAATTAATGAAAAACAATCAAAAAATTTAAAAGAAACACTTTTAAAAAATATGATAGATGCAAAAGAGGTTGCAATTATAGAAAATGAATCAGGTATAAATTCAATAGAATTAATTTTGACTAATGAGCAAGCAGTAAAAAGAGAAGTTATAGATTCAATAGTTAGAGTCACAAAACTAAATGTAAAGCTTAAAAATGCAAAGCATTTAGAGTATTCTGGAATTTGTCATGCAACTTATGTTCCAGTGAGCAAAATAAAACCAGAATTTGCAGTTTCAACAAAATCAAAAGAAAACAAAAATGGAGACAATGTTGTGGTTACAAAACTTGGTGAAAATAAATTTTTTGTAGCGATTGCAGATGGAATGGGTCATGGTGAAGCTGCTAACAAAATTTCAAATATGGTACTTTCACTAATCAGATCTCTTTTCGAGGTTGGGTTAGATGAGACACTGATCATTAGTTCAATAAACAAATTATTACTTCCTGCCGGACTAGAAAATTTCACATCTTTAGATGCCTGTGTTTTAGACTTAGAAAAAAATACTTGTGACTTTGTTAAACTTGGTGCAACTGTATCAGTAATAAAACACAGAAACACAAGCGAGGTTATTGTTTCTGAAAGTCTTCCAATTGGCATTGTTCAAAACATAAAGCCAACCATTGTCCGCAAACAAATCTCTGCTGGCGACATGATTTTTCTTGCTAGCGATGGAATAGTTGATTCTTTTGAAAATATTGAAATATATAAAAGCTTTATTAATGATGCTAAAATTTTCAATCTTCAAAAATATTTAGATGAGGTTGTCTACGATGCTGGCGTTCAAAATCAAAAACATATTGACGACATGACAATAATAGGCATAAATTTATTGAAAAATTAATTTAATTGGTTTAATATTATGTTAAATGAATTAATTAAAGACGAATATATTATAGAAAATGATAGAATAGCAGTTGGAGTATCAGGTGGGGCAGATTCTATGCTTTTGGTTTCAGCTCTAATTAGTCTTCAAAAGCAAAAAAATTTTTATTTTAAAGTTATTAATATTAATCATCATTTGAGGGGAGAAGAGAGCGATAGAGACTCTAATTTTGTTGCGAACTTTTGCAAAAAAAATAAGCTAGACTATGTTATTTTAGACGCAGATGTAGAAAAGCTAAAAAAGGACAAAAAGAAAACCTTAGAAGAAGCTGCAAGAATTGCGAGATATGATTTGATTAACAACGTTATGAAATCTGAAAAACTAAACAAATTATTTGTGGCTCATCATATGTGTGATCAGGCAGAGACGATTCTTATGAATATATGCAGAGGCAGCGGACTTGGTGGTGGTGCAGGAATTAAATCTAATGGTGAAATAATCAGACCTTTTTTAAATTTAACTAAGGCAGATATTTTAGAACTTTGCGAGCAAAATAAAATAGCCTTTGTAACAGATTCAACAAATTTAGAAAACAATTGCACAAGAAATTATATAAGAAATGTTGTAATAAAAGATTTAGAAAAAATATATCCAGAGGCTGTCCGCATGATAGCTAGTTTTGGTGAGCGTTGTGGCGAAGTTCAAAATTATATAGAGAGTTTGGTTGATGAAAATTTAATAATTATGGAGGGTTCAGATGTCTTGCTCAAATCATCAGCTTTTGAAAATGAAAATTTTATTGTCCGTGAATATCTTAAACACGTTTTTGTTAAACTCAATATTTTTTCAGACATTGAATCAAAACACTACAAATTAGCGTTAGAACTAAATAATCTTCCAGTAAATTCTTATCTTGATTTACCTCATGGAATAACTGCAAAAAAAGTTTATTCTGGCATAAAATTTTATAAAAAAACCGCAAAAAAGGTACAAAATCAAGAATATGTCTTCACTATTGGCGAAACAGAAATTGATGGTTATGGAAAAATTTTAGTTGAAATAGTAAATGCCTATGATGTGTCTTATGGTGATGGCAACTTTTATATTGACTATTACAAGGTTTCAAATGATGCTGTTTGGAGATTTAGAAAACCAGGCGACGAGTTTGCAAAACTTGGCTCTGGTTCAAAAAAACTTAATGATTATTTTACAGATAAAAAGATAGATACTGATTTAAGAGATAAAATCCCAGTGCTTGCCAGTGGAAATCATATTTATCTTGTTGCAGAATATGATATTGGTGAAAGTGTAAAACTTAGTGGAACAGTAGATAAAATTGCCAAAATAACATTCATTGAAAACTAAACTTGTTGACAAACTTACAACTTAAATAATATAATTAAGAAAAGGAGAGGTATTAGATGTTCAAAAGAAGATTTAGTATACTAAAGATAATTGGATTGATTATAGCTACTGCTATATTGCTGTTCTTCGTTTTTAAAGCATCAATATCTGGTAGCATAGTTTAGTGAAAAGAAAGAGATCAGGCTTCATTGCAAAAGTAATAATAATAATTTCAATTGTGTTATCCATTTTTGTGGGTGGCTTCTTTTTTCTTGATAAAGTAATTGTTCCAAAATATTTTGGAACTTATGGCATATATAATGTTGGTGATTTAATCAGTGTTGTTTCATCGCTTTATAGTTCGCCAAAAGAAAGTGATATAGTGACAAATGGATATTCTTCATCAGACCTTGTCAATGCAATAAGCAAGCTTCAAGCTGCCAACTACAAAATTCAAGATGATGGAACAATAAAAAGTCAAGACATAGATAATTTTAAAGGTGATGGAAAGGTAACTCTTACAGATTGTGAATTTGCAGCTGTCTGTGACAAACTTATTGAAAACGGAATGCTTAAAAATGCACTTCCAAGCTTAAATTATTTAAATGTTATAAATATTTCAGTTCTAGAGTTTAGTGTTGACCCAGATGAAGATTCTTTAGATGTTGCAGATAACACATACTCAAAAGCTCATGTAAAATTTATAGTTAAGATAGAAACAACAGACATTCGTGATCAAATTGCAAAGCAAATGAACACACCAATGTATCTTTTAAAAATTATAATCCCAGACAATCTTTATTTTTCAATTAATTATGATATTGATTTAAATGACCCAGTTGAAAGATATTCAAATGGTGACATATCAATAAATGGGAAAAATCCAAAACAGAGTGAAATTCTCATAAACCTCTTAATTGAATTTATTTTCCCAGAAGAAGCTGATATGGATATTGAAAAATTTACCAAGACAATAGGAGATGTTGCCATGAAGGGAATTGATGCTCTTGGAACATTCAAATTTGTTTCAGGCATAGGTTTATCAGGACGCAGAAATGGAATAACTGTTTCAGCAACTGAGGTTGTTAAATCTCAACAATAAAAAGTGAATAGCAAAAAACTTGCAAGAAGTCTTGCAAGTTTTTTTATTTTTCTTTAATAATTAGTTTTCCAATTTCAACTAATGGAATAATAGAGATGCTTGTTAGGGCAACAATTAGCCATTGAATTCCATTCATAGCTGTGAGTCCAAATAGGCTGGCAAAGAATGGAATAAAGTAAACTCCCAAAATCATTGCAAGCAAAATAACAAAACTAAAGTTAAAGAATCTGTTTTTAAATATATTAATTTTAAATATGCTCTTTTCAGACTTGCAGTTAATTGCATGAATAATTTGCATTAAACAAATTGTCATAAAAGACATTGTGCTAGCAATGGCATTTCCATAGTTCCATCTAGCAAACACAAACATAACAAGCACAATCAGTGATTGAATAAAGCCTTGATAGAGAATAGAGGTTCCAAGTGTTCCTGAAAGCAGAGACTTTTTTGGGTCTCTTGGTGTTCTGTCCATAATATTTTTTTCAGAAGGTTCAATACCAAGTGCAAATGCGGGCAAACTATCAGTCACTAGGTTTATAAATAGAATTTGCGTAGGAATCAAAAATATTGCTCCAGGCATAACAAGAGAAGTTACAAATATACCAATAACTTCAACAAGATTAGTTGAAATTAAAAATAAAATAGTCTTTGCAATGTTTTGATATATTGTTCGACCCTCCTTAACAGAGAGCACAATTGTTGAAAAATTGTCGTCAGATATAATAATATCAGCAACTTCCTTAGTAACATCTGTTCCAGTGATTCCCATGCATGCTCCAATGTTTGCAGCTTTAATGCTAGGTGCATCATTAATTCCATCACCGGTCATTGCAACAACATTACCATTTGCTTTGAGTGCCTTAACGATCATAAGTTTGTGTTCTGGCGTAACTCTTGCAAAAACTGAATAGCTGTTTATGATTTTAGATAAGTCTTTTTCAGAAAGCTTAGAAAGTTCATAGCCTGTCAAAACTTGTTTTTTGTTATCAGCAATACCAAGTTTTTTTGCAATGGCAAAAGCGGTTGCAGGGTGGTCACCAGTAATCATAATAGTCTTTAGTCCTGCCTTTTTACATTGCTTAATAGACTTAATAGCTTCAGGTCTTGGTGGGTCAATAATTCCAACAAACCCAACAAAAATCATATTTTCTTCATCTG
Source organism: uncultured Clostridia bacterium (assembly GCA_949878595.1). Taxonomy (GTDB): domain Bacteria; phylum Bacillota; class Clostridia; order Christensenellales; family UBA1242; genus RGIG1681. The sequence goes on along the minus strand of CATLBG010000004.1, from coordinate 20,055 downwards.
CATTTTCTGTTATTTCTTTAAATGCTAGAGAAATAACTCTTTCACCCTCAGAGCAAACTTTTTCATTGGCTGCCAAAATTTTGCTAACCATCTGATCAGTTAATGGTTTAATTTCACCATTGTCTAAAATTCTGTCACACTTTCCAAGAATATAATCTAATGCACCCTTTGCATAAAGAGTTTTTGAGCCGGCTTCTTCACATATAACACTCATTGTTTTTCTAACAGAGTTAAATTCATTTTCCTTAATTCTTCTTGATCTTTGCTTAAAACCATTCACATCAATCTGATTTTTTATGAGCAATGAAATGAGAGAGGTTTCTGTTGCATCAGCAGAAATTTTAGCTCCATCAATTTTTGCATTGTTACATAGTGCAAGAATTTTAACAGCCATTTTATTTTGATTAATATTAAAATCTTTGCAGTCACAAATTTTTCCATATTCATAATAGTGACTTGCAGTCATTTCATTTTTTGTTAGAGTTCCTGTTTTGTCTGAGCAAATAATATTGCAGCACCCAAGTGTTTCAACTGCAGAAAGCTTTTTAACAATTGCATTTTTTCTGGCAAGCTTTTGAACTCCAAGAGCCATAATAATTGTTATTACTGCAGGCAAACTTTCAGGTATGGCTGCCACTGCTAGGGCAACTGCAGTCAGCAGGGCATCAATAAAAGTTTGGTTTTTATTAAAAAGCAATTGCACAGCAAAAACAACAACAACAATTCCTAATATGCCAATAGATAAAATCTTACCAATTTTATCAATATTCTTTTCGAGAGGAGTTTTTTCTTTAAGTGAAGAACCAAGCGTTTCAGCAATTTTTCCAAGTTCAGTATCTTTGCCAATGCTAACAACAATTCCTTTTCCATGACCAGCTGTCACGCTTGTGCCAGAAAAACAAATATTATCTTGGTCAGATAGAGGAACATTATTTTTAAGAATAGTTTTTGCAGATTTTAAAACTGAATTGCTTTCACCAGTCATAGAACTTTCGTTACATCTAAGATTGTTCACACTAATAAGTCTAATATCGGCAGGCACAATATCACCTGCTTTAAGTTCAACAATGTCACCAATTGTTAAAAATCCAACCTTAATTTTTTGTAAACTGCCATCTCTATAAACTTTTGCAAATGGCTCGGTTTGTTTTTTTAGGGCAGCTAGAGCATCTTCTGCCTTTTGTTGTTGAATAACACCAACCACAGCATTAATAATAACAATCACAAAAATGAGTATTCCTTCAAACATACTCTCAAGATCGTTATGAATTACTGCGGAAGTAAGTGAAATTATTGCAGAAATAATCAGAATTATAATCATTAAATTTTTGAATTCATTCAAAAGTTTCTTAAAAAAACCAATCTTTTTTTGTTCTGTTAGCTTATTTTCGCCAAATTTTGCGTTTTTATCTGCTGCTTCAGTAGAGGTTAAGCCTTTTTCAGAAGAATTTAATTCGCTGTAAATCTGTTTTAAATCTTTATTATAATATGCCAAAATAAATCGCTCCTTATATATAAAGATATACTATCAGTGCATAAAAAAAATGCAACAAATGCTGCATTTTAATCTTCATCATCACTAATATAGTCTGCAGATAAGCTTGATAAAAATACTTTTTTCTCTTTGGTTAGACCAATTCTATCATGAGCTTTAGACTTGAGTCTATCAAGCATTTTTTGATTATGCATAGAAATCGTTCTATCAGTTCCAACAATAATATGGTCAATAACTTCAATTGAATTTAGCATACAACTGCAAAGTAGAGAATATGTAAATTTACAATCTTCATCAGACATCGCGGCAATACCACCTGGGTGATTGTGAGTAATTAAAATTCTGTTACAATTGCAACTAATAGCAAATTCAGTTATTGATCTAATTTGAACTCCAACTTCATCTGCTGTTCCTGATTGAATTAATTTATATTTTTGAACTCTGTTAGATTTAGTTAAGCAAATAACATAAAACTGTTCAACTTCAATGCCTATAAAAAGTTTTTTACAAAATTCTTTAGCTCTTTTTGTTCCACCAATATATTTGCCATCATTAGGTTTAGAAATTGCAGAAAATAGATTACCAATTAAGTTAATCAATATTGCAGAGCTTTCTTTAATACCTTTAATTTTAGATAATTTATTTATATCTGCACTAAGCACATCTTTAAGTGAGCCAAACTCATTGAGAAGTTCATGAGCTATAGGGTTGGTATCTTTTTGAGGAATTGCATAAAATAATAAAAGTTCAAGTTTTTGAACATCAGTAAAAGTATTAAAACCATTTTCTAGAAATTGATTTCTGAGTCTTTCTCTATGGTCTTTATGAATATTCTTAGATTTTTTATTTTTGTTTTCATTATTGATGTTTGTTAACTTTTTTAGTTCGCTAATAGTTTTGTTAACAGAATCTTCTGCAAGCAACTCATCAAGAGATTTTTCACTGATTGACTTATCAAAGTCAACTTGTCTTTTAATTGGTTTGTGTCTCTGAATGTTATTATTTCTTAGTTCCATGTTTTATCCCTGTGTTACAAATTACCCCATAATTATAACACAATAAAATAAAAAGTAAAATAATATAATTTATGCTTAGGTCTTTTTCGCAAAATAATTGCATAAAAATTTAAATTGGCTTATAATAGGTTATTGTTAGGAGGGGTAAATGTTAAAACAATTAAAATATTTGCAGAAAAGAGATTGGGTATTGGCCTTTCTAAGTGTATGTTTTATTGTTTTCCAAGTTTGGCTAGAACTTGAAATTCCAGAATATATGGAAAAGATGATAATGATAATACAAAGCAAAGGCTCAGTTTCAAGTGTCTTAGAAAATGGTGGCTACATGCTTGCTTGTGCTGTGGCTAGTGCAATAACTTCAGTTATTGTAGGTGGCTGTGCAGCACTTATTGCAACAAGGCTTGCAAAAAATTTGCGTTCAAAAGTATTTGATAAAGTAATCAATTTTTCAGATGCAGAAATAAAAAGATTTTCAACAGCAAGTTTAATCACAAGAACAACAAACGACATTAGTCAAGTTCAAATGTTTATTGCGTTTGGTCTTCAGCTTTTAGTCAAATCACCTGTTATGGCAATTTGGGCAATTTGCAAAATCTCAAGTTCGAGCTGGCAGTGGACAACTGCAACAGCAATTGCGGTTGCGTTTGTTATGTTGTTTATAGCAATAATAATTGCAGTGGCACTTCCAAAATTCAAAAAGATTCAAAGCATGACTGATGACCTTAACCGTGTCACAAGGGAAAACCTCACAGGTGTCAGAGTTGTTAGGGCATTTAATGCAGAAAATTATCAAGAAGAAAAATTTGATGAGGCAAACACAAAGATTACAAAAAATCACTTATTTACAAATAAGTTCATGTCATTGATTGATCCAGTGCTAAATGTAGTCATGAGTGGACTTCCACTTGCAATCTATATGATTGGTGCATACCTAATAAGCAATGCTGTAGGTTTAGGTGAAAAAGGAATAATTCTTTCACAAATGATGACTTTCAGTTCATATGCAATAATGGTAGTAATGAGTTTTGTGCTTCTTGTCATGATATTCATCATGCTTCCAAGGGCAGCAGTTTCAGCAAGAAGAATCAATGAGGTTCTAGATACAAAGCCTAGCATAATAGAAGGTGCTGGCATAGAAGCTCCAATTAAAAGTGGTGAAGTTCAGTTTGTTAATGTTGGTTTCAAATATCCGGATGCAGAAGAATATGTTTTACATGATATAAGTTTTAAAGCAGAGAAAGGTCAAACTATTGCATTTATTGGTTCAACAGGAAGCGGCAAGAGCACACTAATCAACCTAGTTCCAAGATTATATGATGCAACAGAGGGTCAAGTTATTGTTGATGGCGTTAATGTAAAAGACTACACCACAGAGCAGCTCAATAACAAAATTGGCTATATTGCTCAAAAGGCAGTTTTGTTTTCTGGAACCGTTAAAGAAAACATAACCATGGGTGAAAAAGATGGCTTAAAGCCAAATGATGAAGAGATAGAAACAGCTATAGACATCTCTCAATCAAATTTCATAAACAATTTACCAGAAGGTTTAGATTCAAGAATTGACCAGGGTGGAAAAAACGTTTCTGGTGGTCAAAAACAAAGATTATCAATTGCAAGAGCTCTTGCAAGAAAACCAGAAATATTAATTTTTGATGACAGTTTTTCAGCCCTAGACTACAAAACAGACAAGGCTTTAAGACAGGCTCTAAAAGAAAAGGCAGAGGGCATAACTTGTCTTATTGTTGCTCAGAGAATTGGAACAATAAAAAATGCAGATAAAATTATAGTCTTAGATAGTGGTCACATTGTGGGAGAAGGAACTCACGATGAACTTATGCAGACTTGTTCAGTATACAAAGAGATAGCCTTATCACAGCTAAGCAAGGAGGAACTCAAAAATGCCTAGAATGAGACAACATGGGGCTACTGCCAAGCCAAAGAATATAAAAAAGACAATTGGCAAACTTTTAAAATATATCAAAGCATTCCTTCCTTTGGTAATCACTTCAATGATATTAGTTCTTGCAAGCACAGTATTTAGGCTTATTGGGCCAAACAAACTTCAAGAAATAACAAACATAATTTCAGATTCTGTCTTAAAGGGAATAAGCTATGAGATGGCTGAAATTATAAGCATAGGTGTATTTTTAATTATTTTATATGCAGTTGGTTTTGTCTGCACCTATATTGCAAATGTATTAATGGGCACAGTGTGCCATAGAATGAGCAAAAACTTAAGAAGGGATATTTCAAAAAAGATAAACAAGGTTCCACTCAAGTTTTTGGATAGAACTCCATATGGTGATGTGCTTTCTTGCGTAACAAACGATATAGACACAATTGGTCAAACACTTCATCAAAGCGTTTCAGGTCTTGTTGGTGCAGTGGCACTCTTTATTGGCTCGCTCATCATGATGTTTGTTACTAACTGGATAATGGCATTTGCAGCCATTGGTTCAACAATAATTGGTTTTGCAATAATGTTTTTAATTATTGCAAAGTCACAAAAATATTTTGTTCAGCAACAACAAAGACTTGGTGACCTTAACGGCGTTGTAGAAGAAATATATTCTGGTCAAACAGTAGTAAAGACCTATAATGCAAAACATGAAGTAGCAGAAAAATTTGAAAGTTTAAATAAAAAACTTTATAAAAGTGCGTGGAAATCACAATTTATTTCTGGCATAATGCAACCAATCATGGGTTTCGTAGGAAACCTTGGATATGTGGTTGTATGTGCACTTGGTGCAGTATTTGTAATTCAAGGCAAAATTGACCTTGGCGTAATCACTGCTTTCATGATTTATATTCGTTATTTCACAAATCCGCTTTCACAAATTGCTCAGTCAATGACAAGCATACAAACAGCAACAGCTGCAGCTGAAAGAGTGTTTAATTTCTTAGAACAAGAAGAAGTTTCTGATGAATCAGAAAAACATATAGAGCTTCCATCAGAAATTAAAGGTAATGTAAAAATTAAAAATGTAAAATTTGGTTACGATAAAGATAGAGAAATCATACATGGTTTTTCTGCAGACATAAAGGCAGGACAAAAAGTTGCAATTGTTGGTCCAACTGGTGCTGGAAAAACAACCATAGTAAATCTTCTTATGCGTTTCTATGAAATAAATTCAGGAAAGATTAGCATAGACGGAATTTCTATTAGTGACATGACAAGAAGTCAGCTTCGTGACATCTTTTCAATGGTTCTTCAAGACACATGGCTCTTTGAGGGCACAATTCGAGAGAACTTAGTTTATAACAAAACAGGAATAACTGACGAAGACCTAGACAAAGTTTGCAAAGCATGTGGATTAGACCACTTTATCAAAACTCTTTCACATGGATATGATACAATGCTTTCAGATGAAACAAATGTTTCTGTTGGTCAAAAACAACTTCTTACCATTGCAAGAGCAATGCTTCAAAACACACCAATGCTAATATTAGATGAGGCTACTAGCAATGTAGATACCAGAACAGAAGAACTCATTCAAAAGGCTATGGATAAGCTCACGCAGGGCAGGACAAGTTTTGTTATTGCTCATAGACTTTCAACTATCAAAAATGCAGATTTAATTTTGGTGCTTAAAGATGGTGATGTAATAGAGTCAGGCAATCACAAAGAACTAATTAAGCAAAAAGGCTTCTATGCAGATTTATATAACAGTCAGTTTTCACTTGGAGGTTTAGACGTAGACGCCGAAAATCCTTCGTGATGCTTTGTTTCTAAAAAAATCAAGACAGTAACTTGCAATTTAGTAAGTGCATGTATTGATTTTTTTATTAGGTTCGCCTCACTCAAATTTAGAATCTCGCATCAATGTAAAAAACAAAAACAGGCTTTTGCCTGTTTTTTTAGTTTCTAGTTTTAATTTTTTTAAATTCTTTAATTGCACTGTTGCTGTGCATAGAAAAGATAATTCCAAGTTTTTCACAATGTTTTTTTACTAAGTTTTCATATTCATCAGATTTCCAACAAAGCCAGTTTTCTCCGGCCAAATCAAAATCCATTTTTTCTTCAGAAAGTGGAATATACTTACATATTTCATTAATATCATTAGTTCCAAACACTTTCGCTTGAACAATGCTATTTGGTTTAAAATAAAAAGTTTCACCAAGTGCAATGTCAACACAACCTTTGGTTTTATCCAGCATTTTTATGTAGTCATTAGGGTCAACCACTGGCAAAAAAGGGCGCATTGCAAGAATTGTTGTAGCACCAATTTTTTTAAGTTTTTTTATTTCATCAAGTCTTGCGTCAGGTGATGGGATAGGGTCAGGTTCTATAAACTTAGTGTCATCAGAATATCTTGTTATACTAACTGAAGCAAAAAGTTCTTTTCCTTTCTCATGTTGTTTGTCAGCAATTTTCTTTAAAATAGCATAGTGTTTGTCTTCAAAAACTGCTCTAGTTGTAAACAATAAGTCATAGTTAAGTTCAGATGAAATTTTATATAAAAGATTTAAAGCTCTTTCTGTTCTAGGAGTCGCAAAAGAGTCTGTGTCTCCGCTCATATAAATAATTTTATAATTTTTCTTATTTTGTTTTAAAAATGACAAAATATCATCATCATTAAGAGAACCATATTTGGTGAAACCATCTTGAACATAACAAAATGCACAACCAAATGGGCAGTGCTTGGTGTTAGTTAAAGGTCCAAGTGAAATCATTGCTCTTTCACCATTAATAAAAAATGGTTGAGAATCAGACATACATTCCTTCCAATAAGTTATTAATATAATTTTAAAACTATAAAGTAACAATGTCAATACTGATTTTACTTAAAAGTCGCAAAATAATATTAAAAATCTTAAACTAGCAGCAAATTTTGTTGCTCAAATTTAAAAAAAATTATAAAATGTATCTATGGTAACAAAGGCAAAGAAACTAAATTCTAAATGTCAAAATTGTGGAAGTGAACTCGTTTACAATCCTAAAACAAGCTGTTTAACATGTAGGCATTGTGAGACGAATTATTTTTTGCCGCAAAAAAATAATGACGCAGTGTTAGTTAGGCAATATAGCCCAAGCTTCACGCCAAACCAGCTCAATAGAGCTTTGGTTGCATATAAGTGCAACTCTTGTGGAAATACATATTTTATCACTAGTGAAGAGATGTCAAAAAAATGTCCAAACTGTGGTTCAAACTCATGCTCACTTGTTGAAGACGATGGCTATTGTGCAGACGGGATTGTTCCTTTTAAAATCACAAGAGAACAGGCTTCAGAAGAATTTGCTAAATATTTAAAAAAACAGAGAAACATTCCATCAAACTTAAAAAAATTAGCAAAAGACCAAAAGCTTATGGGAGTTTTCATTCCAGTTTGGAATTTTAAGTTTAATATAGAAGCTCAATATTCAGCAAGGGCAACAGAAGTTAAGCAAAATAGTGATGGAACATTTTACAGCACCTACAAACCAATTTATGGTGAAAAAAATAAAAGGGTTGCTTCGTTAGATCAATCTGCAACCACAGCAGAATCAGATGAGTTTCTCGAACTATTTGATGAAAAAGATTATGTTGATATAATTCCATATACACCAGAGTATACCTTTGGTTATAGAGTAGATAAGATTAATAAAGATATTCATGATTATTATCATGAGGTTTCAAAAAAAGCAGAAGATGCTATGAAGAAAGAAATCACAAAAACCGTGCTTTCATCACATAAAGAAGTTTCAGATTTATTTGTGGATTGTAAAGCGAATGATGTTTTCTTTAACTTCACATATGTTCCTGTATATGTTAATACCTACACTTATAGGGGCAAATTATTTAGAACCTACATCAGTGGAACTTCAGGCAAAGTCATTGGCAAAACACCAATAACAATAAAAAAGATTTTTGCAACAATTCTCAAAATCTTGGGTCTTGCAGCATTTATAGCACTAATAATATTAATTATCAGAAGCTAACTTCGCAGCAAAAGTTAAGAAAATAAGTATAAAAATGCAAAATCCATACACGGCTTGTGTAGAACAAACTACATTCCTGTGTATGGATTTTTTCTTCTTTGCTCAAAATTTTATAAAAATAATTTAACTTCAATATTTTTATCAACATTTTTGCAGAATATCTTTTCATCTTCTTTGCTTCCAACAATGCAGTTATAGTGCACAGGGACTGCAATATTTGGTTTTACTATGTTCACAAGTTTTGCAGCTTCAACTGCAGTCATGGTATATGTTCCACCAATAGGGACAAATAAAACATCACATTTAATTTTTTCTAATTCTGGTGTGACATCGCTGTCGCCAACAATCACATAGCTTATGTTATCTTTAATTATTTTATAGCCAACCCAATCAAATTCATTTTTGTGAAAGGCTTTGTTAATATTATAAGAAGGTATTGTTTCCACAATCAAATCTTCAAATTCAAGTTTTTGATTTGGCAAAACATAATACTTCTCGTTTTCTCTATAATATTTTTCCAAGGTTTCACTGCAGTCCTTTGCAGCAACAAAAATTGTATTGTCTGATACAATTTTATCAATATCTTCATTGCTTAAGTGGTCATAGTGAGGGTGAGTGATAAAAATATATTTCGCTTTTGCTGTTGTATTGCCAAGGTTGTAAGGGTCAAAATAAATATCATCAATTCTAATAGAGGCGTGTTTAATAACATCAATATTCATTGTTTTCTCCAAAATATAATTTTCAATACTTTGTTTTAAAAAATTTAGTTCATTTGGGTCAGTTGAAGCTCCCGCGGTTATTCCAATTTTAGAACTACTTGAGAGGTTAACATCATTTTTTTTGAGTTTTTCTTTCCAAAGCTCAAGATCTTCTAAAAATATAGTTTTATTTTTTTCACTAAGATTGTTGAAAAGTTCTATTGTGTTGCTAGAGTTTTTAGAACCTACAACAATCACAAAATCTGATTTTTTTGCAAGTTTAACAGATTCTTCATTAATTAGTTTTTGAGCACTGCAAAGTGTTAAATTTATAATAAGTTCACAATTGTTTTTATTGCATATTTTCAAAATTTTGTTTGCTAAAAACCCTGCATGTTTCATATTAAAAGTTGTTTGGCAAACGAGATAAAATTTTTCATCTTTGAGTTTTTTGATTTTATTTATGTCATCTTCATCTTCAATCAAAATTGGTTCACTAGTGCACCAACCCATTGTTCCCAAAATTTCAGGGTGGATTTTGCCTGTATTTTTTCCATATTTTCCAATAATGATAATTTTATATCCTTTATTAGAATATTCATTCACAAGTTCATGAATTTTCTTTACATTCACGCAAGTGCAATCAACATATTCAAGCTTTAGTTCTTTAAGTTTATCATAGGTGCTTTTTGGTTCACCATGAGCTCTTAAAACAACAAGCTCATCATTTTCAAACTCATCAAGTGAATTTTTAATTTCAATACCTTGACTTGCCAGTCTTTCATTAACGCTTTTATTATGAACAATCTCTTTAAAAAGTGTAACTTTTTTATAATTATTTAAATTTTTAATAGCAGTGTTAACTGCATTCCTGCAGCCAGCACAAAGTCCACAAATTTTAGATAGTGTAACATTTTCCATAAGTTTATTGTAACAAAATTATCACAAAAGGAGCAACTTAATTTTAAACTCAAATATATAATTGCAAAATAATTTAAAAAAATATATAATGTTATTATCAGTTGTTTTATACAAGAGAGAACTTATGGAGTTAAATAATATTTTTAAGGATAACGGAGCAAAACTTGGAATAGATGTAGGATCAACAACCATCAAAGTTGCACTTTTTGAGGATAATAAGTTAATCTATCACACCTACGAAAGACATCTTTCTATGATAAAAAAGAAAGTTTTATCACAGCTTCAAAAAATTAAACCATTAATAGAAGGAAGAAAAGTTAAGATTGCCTTTTCTGGTTCATCAGGTCTTGGAATAGCAAATGAACTAGAACTTCCTTTTGTTCAAGAAGTTTTTGCAACCAGTGAACTAATTAAAACACTTCAACCAGACACAAATGCGGTTATTGAACTTGGCGGTGAAGATGCTAAAGTAATATTTTTTGATCATGGAACAGATGAGCGTATGAATGGCACGTGTGCTGGTGGCACTGGAGCATTCATAGATCAAATGGCAACGCTCATGAACATCACAACAGAGCAGCTAGATAAACTTAGCTTAAAGAGTGAAAAAATATATCCAATTGCATCAAGATGTGGTGTGTTTGCCAAAACAGACATTCAACCACTTCTAAATCAAGGTGCAAAAAAAGAAGACATTTCTGCCAGCATATATCAGGCGATTGTCAATCAAACAATTGCAGGTTTGGCACAGGGCAGAAAAATAGAGGGAAAGGTTGTTTTTCTTGGTGGACCTCTCACATTTTGTAAGGGACTCAGGCGTCAATTTGTTCAAACATTAAACCTAGATGAAAGCCATGCAATCTTCCCAGATTATGCTCCAATCTCGGTTTCGATAGGTGCTGCAATTTTTGCATCAAAACAGCAACAAGAATATGATATTTCAGAGATAATCACAAGAGTAAAAAACATAAACACTAGCAAAAAGGTTACAAGAACCATAGATCCACTCTTTGCATCAGAAAGTGAATACGAAGAGTTTTCTCTTAGGCATAGCAAAGCTACTGTTGAAGAGATAGACATAAATAAATATAAGGGCAAAGCATATCTTGGAATAGACTGTGGAAGCACAACAACAAAACTTATTTTAATTTCAGAAAAAAATCAAATTCTATATAGTTATTATGGTTCAAATCAGGGCAGCCCAATCAATATAATTAAAGATGAATTAACAAAGATTTATAAGCTGATTGAAGGAAGAATTATTATTGCTGGCAGCACAGTTACGGGATATGGTGAAGAGCTTATAAGAAAAGCATTTATGATAGATGATGGCTTAGTTGAAACCCTTGCTCACTATGGTGCAGCAAAATATTTTAACCCAAAGGTAGATTATATTCTAGATATTGGTGGTCAAGATATTAAGTGCTTTAAAATTCGCAAAAATTCAATTGATAGCATCAATCTAAACGAGGCATGCTCATCTGGTTGTGGTTCATTTATTGAAACTTTTGCAAAATCTCTTGGCTATGAAATTAAAGACTTTGCAAAGCTTGCAATATTTGCAAAAAATCCAGTAGACCTTGGTTCACGATGCACTGTGTTTATGAATTCTCAGGTAAAGCAAGCTCAAAAAGATGGTGCAGAGGTTGGTGACATTTCTGCTGGACTATCTGTTAGTGTTGTCAAAAATGCAATTTATAAAGTTATAAGAGAGGCATCTGCCAGTGCCCTTGGAAATAATATTATAGTTCAAGGTGGAACATTCTTAAATGATGCAGTGCTTCGTGCTTTTGAAAGAGAAATCGGAAAAGAAGTCATAAGGCCAGTAATCTCTGGCTTAATGGGAGCCTATGGTTGTGCACTTCATGCAAAATCATTGGGACTTAAAGTGTCCTCAATCATTTCAAGAGAAAACTTAAAAAAATTTACTCATACTTCAAAAATGATAAAGTGTAATGGCTGTGGAAACCATTGCAACTTAACTATAAATATGTTCTCAGATGGTGGAAGATACATTTCTGGCAATCAATGTGAAAAAGGTGCAAATCTTGGTGCAGAAGCTGCCGACATAGAGCAAGTTCCAAATCTTTTTAAATTTAAAAGAGAAAAATTTGAAGAGTTATTTAAAACCAAAAAAGAAGATGGCAAACTCACTATTGGTCTTCCACTTGCACTTGGCATGTTTGAACTCGCTTCGTTTTGGAAAACACTTTTTGAGGAACTTGAATTCAATGTAGAGTTTTCAGGGTTCACAACAAAAAACATGTATTCAAAAGGTCAATACACTATACCTAGTGACACTATTTGTTATCCCGCAAAAGTTATGCATGGTCATATTATGACATTGATTGAAAAAAATGTTGATGCTATTTTCTATCCAAGTCTCACATATAATGTTGACGAAAAAATTGGTGATAATCACTATAATTGCCCAGTGGTTGCATACTATTCAGAGCTTCTTAATGCAAATTTAGATGAGTTAAAACAGACAAAACTTTTATATCCTTATTTAAATATAAATAGTAGCAAAGAGCTTGAGAAAGGGTTATATAAAGAGCTCAGCAAAATCTGCAAAATAAATAAAAAACAATTAAAAAATGCAATTGAAAATGCAAAAATTCAATATGAAAAGTGGAAATTTGATATAAAACAAGAGGGCAAAAGAGCGTTAGACTTTGCAAAAACACATAACCGTTATGCTTTAATTTTGGCGGGTCGCCCTTATCATGTTGACCCAGAAATAAGTCACGGAATAGATAAGCTTGCAGTTAGTCTTGGGTTTGTGGTTCTTTCAGAAGATAGTGTATCAGATCTTGTTCAAGCAAAAAATCTAAATGTTTTAAATCAATGGACATTTCATTCTAGAATGTATAATGCTGCAGAGTTTGCTGCAAGTGAAGACTCAGTAGAACTTGTTCAGCTTGTCTCATTCGGTTGTGGAATAGATGCAATTACATCAGATGAGCTAAGAAATATTATGGAGAGTGATGACAAGTTATATACTCAGCTCAAAATAGATGAAATAACAAACCTTGGTGCTGTAAAAATCAGACTAAGAAGTTTAAAGGGTGTTTTAGATGAAAGAAAAAATAAAAACAACAATGATTGATGGAGTGTTATATGATGAGAACGGTGATCCTGTTTTCACAAAAGAGATGAAAAAAGAATATAAGCTGCTTGTTCCAACCATGCTTCCTATTCACTTCAAGCTAATTCAAGAACTTTTGTATCAATATGGCTATACCACCGAGTTTTTAGATTATCATGGTGCAAGTGTGGCTGCAACTGGCTTAAAATATGTTCACAATGACACCTGCTATCCAGCAACTTTAGTTATTGGTGAACTCATGCAGGCAGTTCTTTCTGGTAAATATGATACTCACAAAATAGCTTTGGTTATCACACAAACTGGTGGTGGTTGCAGAGCGTCAAATTATTTATATCTCCTAAAAAAGGCTCTAAAGAAAGCAGGCTATGGCTACATTCCAGTTTTGTCACTCAACTTTAGTGGCCTAAAGTCTCAACCGGGCTTCAAGTTCACCAAAAGTCAATTTTATGGCATGCTCAAATGTTGCATATATGGTGATCTAATTATGCTTCTCAAAAATCAATGTAAGCCATATGAAAAAACTGCAGGTGAAACAGATAGCCTTGTGAATTTTTGGATAAATAAACTTGGCAGTGAGTTTGATAATAAAAGAAACTTAAAATATTCTCATGTTAAATCAAACCTAAAAAAAATAGTTCATAGTTTTGCAAAGATTGAAAGGATAAATCAAATAAAGCCAAAAGTTGGTATTGTTGGAGAAATCTTTGTTAAATATTCGCCGTTGGGCAATAATGAATTAGAAGAGTTTTTAGTAGAAGAGGGTGCAGAAGTCTATGTTCCAGGGTTACTTGATTTCATGTTATACTTTGTTTGCAACAATATGTTTGACACCAAACTATATGGCATAAGAAAAATGATAGCATTCATTTCAAAAATAGCTTATAGGTTGCTACTTAGAAAAGAAAAAGATATAATAAGAGCAGTTAAATCAGAACCAGTTTTTGATCCACCAACTTTGTTTTCAGAGACAGTCAAACTCAGAGAGGGTTATATTAGTGAAGGTGTAAAAATGGGAGAGGGTTGGCTTCTCACTGCTGAAATGATAGAGCTTATTCATCGTGGCATAAATAACATAATCTGCACTCAGCCATTTGGTTGTCTTCCAAACCATATAGTTGGCAAGGGCATGATGAAAACTATTCGTGAAAAAAATCCAGAGGCAAACATCATTGCTATAGATTATGATGCAAGTGCTTCTCGTGTAAACCAAGAAAATAGAATCAAACTTATGCTTGCAAATGCAAAAGAAAAGTTATAAGGAGAGTTTATGATAAAAGATATAATCATTCAAAAATATTCACAAGAAGACGCTGCCAGCATGCTTAAAACTCTAGATTATATTTCAAAAAATTTAGAGAAAAATGAAGAGATTCTAGCTGAAGCTGAAGAAATTGCAAAGATTGTTATTTCATTAAAATTAGATGCCAGCAGTGTTAAAGCGGCATTACTTTTTCCGTTTGCAAAAACTAAATTAGTTGAGCTTGAAAACTTAGATGAAGAGTCAGAAACAAAAACTCTTCTCAAAATGCTTCTTAAGTGTGATGATCTTTCAGAAAACTATACTGATGCTGATGGCCTTAAAGAAATGCTTCTTGCGATCACTAAAGATATTAGGGTTATCATTATAAAAAGTGCAGGAATGTTGGTTTTTGCACGCAAAAATGTGCAAAATACTGAAAAAAATGAGGTAAAATCAGCATTTAGGGCAATAGATGATATTTTTGCACCAATTGCAGCAAGACTAGGGCTTAGTGAAATAAAATCAGAACTTCAAGATTTGTCTTTTGCTTTTCATGAACCAGAAACCTTTAAAAATTTAAGTGATGCAGTTAAAAATGAAACCCGTGCAAGTGAATCTATGATAAGCAGCATTGTTGGTGAAATAAAAACAATGATGAAAAATGCTGGCATAGAGTCAACATGTTATGGCAGGGTAAAACATATTTCGAGCATAAATAATAAATTGAAAAATAAAAACTTAACTCTTAAAACTATTTATGATATTGCAGCTGTCAGAATTTTGGTTAACGAAGTCAGTGAGTGTTACACAGCTCTTGGTTTGGTACATGCAACATTTGTTCCAGTAGATGGCAGATTTAAAGACTATATTGCAAACCCAAAGCCAAACGGCTATCAGTCGCTTCATACAACAGTCTACTTTGATGAAGAATTTTTCGAAGTTCAAATCAGAACTCATGCAATGCATGACTTTGCTGAATATGGTGTTGCTGCACACTTTTTATATAAAGAACATAAAAAGTCTCTTGCGGTGGTAGATAATAAACTTTTGTGGATAAGAAAACTTTTAGAAAATAAAGACAATGTTTCAGCTGACACACTTCTTGAAGAACTTAAAACTGATGTATATCTTGGTGAAATCTTTGTTCAAACACCAAAGGGGAAGGTAATCAAACTCGTTGAAAATGCAACCCCACTAGACTTTGCCTATATGATACATTCAGATGTTGGAAACAAGTGCGTAGGTTGCAGAGTAAACGGCGTTATGGCACCACTTGTGTCTCATCTAGAAAATGGTGATGTCGTAGAAATTTTAACATCATCTACTTCAAAGGGACCTTCAAGAGATTGGCTCAAAAGAGTCAAAATGCAATCAACTAAAGATAAGATTAATGCATTTTTCAGAAAACAAATGAAAGAAGAAAACATAAAACTTGGCAAAGCTATGGTAGACCAATATGTCAAGTCAAATGACATAAATCTTTCAGGTTTAATGAAAGACGAATGGATAGCTGCAATCCTCAAAAAAAGTGCATTTGTAAATATAGATGAAATCTATGCATCAATTGGTTATGGTTCGCTCACTTCTGAAAAATTTGTGAGTCGCCTTCTCAGCCAAAAGCAGATGGAAGAAAATAAAAATAAATCAATTTTAAACACTGCTCCAAAAGCACCACTCAAATTTGAAAGTAAAACTATGGTCACTGGAACTGAGGGAACTCTAACAAAATATTGCAAGTGTTGCAACCCAATTCCAGGTGATGAGATTGTTGGATATGTTTCAAGAGGTAGAGGAATCATAATTCACAAAACAACTTGCGAAAATGTGCAAAAGCTTCCAGAATCAAGATTTATTAATGTTGAGTGGAATATTGATAGAAATAGTGATTTCATGTTTGTTTCATATGTCGATATAATTGCAAAAAGTGGTGGCAATGTTTATCTTGAAATCACAAACGCTCTAAGTGAGCTTGGAATAAAGGTTGCCTCACTCAACACAAGTGAAAATAAGCTTGGTGAACTCATTTTAAAAGTTGGGGTATATGTTAAAGATAAAAACGAGCTTATGTTAGTAAAAAACAAGCTAAACTCTCTTGCAAGTGTTTATGAGGTGAGGTAGTGGAATTTAATTTCAAATTTAATTCAAAATCAGACTATGCAGAGTTTTTAAAATATCTTGAAACTGTTTCAAAAACTGAAAGTGTAGAGCAAAAAGAAAGACATAAAAGTATATTAAATACAACAAGAGAAATTTATTGTGTTTCCATGGCAGAGCTCAGAAAAATTGCCAAACAAATTTCAAAGACTGATCCACATGGATATTTAAAATATGTTCAAAATAATTCATATGAAGAGGTTCTTATTTGGGGCTTGGTTGCAGTTAGTCTGCCAACCTTAGATGACCAAATAATTGAGCTTGAAAAATATAAAGAGGTTGCTGATAGTTGGGCTTTAATTGATTCAGTCACATCAAGCATGAAACTTCTCAAAAAAAGCAATGAAAAGGACAAATATTTTGATTATTTTATTAATCTTTGTTATAGCGAAAAAGAGTTTGTTTCAAGACTTGGCATTGTCACTCTCATGACAAATTATCTAGAAGATGATTATATTGATAAAATTTACAAAATGTGTGAAGAGGTCAAAAATGAAGCTTATTATGTTCAAATGGGCATGGCATGGCTTATCAGTTTTGGTTTTATAAAGTTTAAGGATAAAACTTACAAACTTTTAGAAAAACGCACTTTGCTAAAGTTTACACAAAATAAAGCGATTTGCAAATGCAGAGACAGCTTTCAAGTTTCAAGTGAAGATAAAGAAAAATTGATTGAATATCGAATAAAATAAGACGAGCAATAGAAGCTCGTCTTTTTATAATATGATAGCAAGACCACCAAGTGCTGCAAAAAGTGAAGGGATAGCCACCACAACTCCAATTTTCAAAAAGTCTAAATATCCAAATTTCACACCTTGCTTGTTTAATATTGAACTCCACATAATTCCAGCAAGTGCACCAATTGGTGTTAAAAATGCACCAATGTTAGATCCAATAATTGTTGCAAACACAGCACTTAGCGAAATATTTCCAGATATAGATTCAATAATAGATGAAAACAAAACACTCATAGGAATATTGTTTATAATATTCGCACTCAAAAATGAAGATACTCCATAGACCAATATAGGGAATTTTTCTCCAAACAATTCACCAATTTTAGCGGTCACTCCAAGCTTTCCTAAAATAATAATCATAACAAACATAGACAGCACAAATGGAATAAGTCCATAAGGTGTTCTCTTTAAGCACTTTCCAAGTTCAATTGGTTTCTTTTTTCTAACTAAAGAAAAAATTAAAATAAATATAAATAAACTGCAAACTGCAGCAAGGGAAACTATCCACATTTGCAAATTAATATAAGAACTTATTCCAAGCAAAATAGTGCAAACTGCAAGGTGAACAAGTCCAACAATAAGAAGAGGTTTATCTTTAATTTTAATTTCTTCCGCCTCACCATCAATTGGTTTTTTCAGTTGCTTTCTAAATAGCAAAAATAAAATTAAAAAACTAGTTATGCCTGCAAAAAGAGTTGGCAAAATACTAATTTTAACATATTCCAAAAAATCAATTCCATATGCTGTTGCAAGATAAATATTTGTTGGGTTGCCAATAATGAGAACCATGCTCCAAGTGTTTGCTGCAATAAATTCTGCAGCAAGATAAGGAATAGGATTAATTTTTGCATTTTTTGCAAAATAACAAATAAATGGAGTGAATGATAATATTATTACATCATTTGAGGTAAAAATAGTTAGTATTGATACAATTAAATATAAAAAACAAAATAGTTTAATCTGACCACTTTTTGCATGTTTAAGTGTTTTGTTTGCCACAAATCTAAAAAATCCAAGCTCATCTAAAAATATTGATAATATTGTCATAGACAAAAATAAAACCAAAATTTTGAGTGGATTAACGGCAGTGTCTGCCACGAGTGCTTTGCATGTGCTAACAAAAAATTCGCTATTAATTGCAAGCAGAGCTATTGCACCAATCAATGTGATTATTGGATAGGTGTCAATATTAATTTTTCCAAGCTTTATTTTGGGGAAGAATAAAACACTCAAAATCATAAGCACAATAACAAGTGCAAAAACAATCAAAGAAACAACCATATTTTTTCCTTTGCAAAAATTATGCCTTCATTTTGCCACAATCACATTTTAAAGTCAAACAAAGCATACTTGCAGCACAATATATTAATTGAAAAAATATAAAAGTTTTTGCTCATTCAAGTGCAGAGATAGTTATCAAGCTTTACCTGAAGAAAAACTTATATAATATAGAAAAAAATAAAGACCTTCCATTTAGAAAGTCTTTATTTTATCATTTCAAACAAAGTCAAAGGTTTTCTATTTTTTACTTAGAGCTGTTCAATAAAAAATTATAGCCATTTATAGAGATTCCTATTCTTCCCCAAATTCTCCAGTACCTGTTTTAAGGTCTTTTGCTTTTCTTTCTTCATTATATATTTTTGTTTTTTCTAAAATTTCTTGTGCCTTTTCAATTTCTTCTTCAATCTCTGGTCTGATTTCTTGCAATCTAGTTTTTCGTTTTTCAAGTCTTTCCAAAGCGTTATTAACTCTTTCTTCAATCATAGATTTGAACTCACCAAGTTCAATAACCTTATCAGCAGTCATTCCATAATCTTCGGCAATGCTTTCAATAATTGAATTTTTCAATTTTTCGTCTGTCATTTCCATCTCTTCGTCATACTTTTTTATAACTGATTGTATAAGGCTTAACAAAAAGGCTGAAACCTTTTCAATTTCCTTAGGAAGATTCTTCAAATCATTTTCAATATCTTTTCTATCCCATTCAAGTTTAGATATTTCATCTGATTGGCTTTGTCCATAAATTTTCTCTTGTTTTCTTTTTTCAAGGATTTCACTATTAATACTAGCTATCTTTTTATTTAATCTCTCTTCAACTGAACTGTCTAAATCAATTTCAAGCAATGCTGCCCCAAGTCTTATAAGTTCTCTCATTTCTTCAATAGAGAGGTCTACTTCAAGTTCATCTGTCCACCTCATGATGGTGCTGAAGCTTGGGAAAGCCATTTTTAGATTTTTCCTGTCATCTCTCAAAAATTCCTGTGAAGCTTTTGGAAAGAAGGCATTTTCTAGACTGCTGCCAATTCCAAGCACTCTTTCTTGTCTATATGCAAGAACGCTCTGTCCTGTGATTGCCTCATTAAATTTTTTCCTATCAAGCACTCTTGGATCGCTGTATTTAATTTTATCCCAGTTTCTTCCTAAAATTGAATCCAAAACAAGTTTTCTCCAAGTTATTTCACGTCCCGTTAAAAAATATCCGCCAAAGCCTTGAGATGCACCACCATAATCTAAATCAATATAGGCTGATGGATACTCAGGATAATATGATTCTTCACGTATTTTTGCAGGTATTATATCAGTAATAGTTTCCTCATTTCCTTCTAAATTTTTAAATTTTAATTCCATAATTTTTCTCCCTTTTTTGTTTTTTGTGCTCATATTATAACTTGATTACCTTTATAATTGAATATAGTTTTGCTAATATTAATATTAGAAATTCTTATAAATATATTGCTTAATTTAGTTTAATATGTTAAACT
>CATLBG010000003.1 GCA_949878595.1 uncultured Clostridia bacterium | reverse complement strand
CAGTAACCTTAGATAGCACATATCACTATGGCTCAAGCATAGTAGTAAGGGCAACCCAGCCATTAGGAAAAGACATAACCGAGTTTAAGGTAAAAGTAGGAACAGAAGATACAATAGACCTGTTAACAGAACACTATCGCCATGAAGAGAATGGACAAGTATATTACGAAATTGAACTCACAGGCAATGGCGATTTAAGTATAACCTATAACGAAGCAGCAAGTGAATATAGCATAGGACAAATTCCAACACAAGTAACAGTAACCAGAAATGGCCACACATTAAGCAGCAACGAAGCCATATACTATGGCGACCAGTTAACAATTTCATATGTAGAGAGTGAGGGACACCATAAGGAGACCTTTGCAGTAGACGGAGCAGAGCTAGTTGGCGGAGTGTATGTTGTTAAAGGAGATTTAACAATAGAATACACAGAAAGCAAACTTGCTTATACTTTAGGCAGCATTCCAAGCGGAGTGACAGTTAGAAGAGGGGGAGAAGTGCTATCTAGCAATTCAACCATATACTGGGGAGACGAGCTAACCTTTACTTATGAAGAAACTAGCAGCATGGATACAGGGAGCACTAAAGAGGAAAGTGGATATCACTATAGAGAGGTAGAGACAACAACCTATAGTTTAACAGCAAACGGAAAAACCCAAGCTAGTGGAACAAGTGTAACAGTAAAATCTGATATAAGTTTAGTTTTATCTAATACAACAAGCACAGCATGGGAGAGAGGCGAAAAAGTTCAGTATAGCTTGGGAGTTATCCCAGAGGGCGTAACAGTAAAACGAGGAAGCGAAACATTAACTAATGACTCAGTAATTTACTGGGGAGATGTGCTAACCTTTACCTATACAGAGAGTACTCATAGACTAACAGGCAATACAAAAATAGAGAATGGTTTTAAGTGGTCAGAAAAGGCAACCACAACAAACATATTGTCAGCCAATGGAACAAGCCTAGCAAGTGGAAGAACGTTCACAGTAAATGGAGATATAGCATTAAGCTTAAGTTCAGATACAACCACAGCATGGGAAAAAGGCGAACAAATAACCTTTGCAAGCTCATCTTGGTCAGATATAAATGAAGTAGCTCAGGCAGGGGATGCAGCAACTGTGTTTAGTGTAGGAGATGAAAAAGATATAACCTTAACTGACGGCGAAGTTTTAACAGTAGTTATTCTTGGCTTTAACCATGATAACCTAACCAGTGGTGGAAAGGCAAAAATGAGCATAGGAATGAAGCATTTAGCTAAATCATTTGCAAAAATGAACACATCACCTACAAACGCAGGTGGTTGGGAAGCAAGTGCAATGAGAACCACACTAAATGACTATTACAATAAACTTCCAGATGATTTAAAATCTGTAATAAAAGCAGTAAATAAGGATGCCAGTGCAGGAGAAACCTCAACAAATATAACGACCTCATCTGACAAGCTGTGGTTGTTTAGCCCTGCAGAGATTTGGTCGGGTACAGGAATAGATAATATAAGCTGGACTAGTTGGACTACAGAACATAAAGCAGTATATAAAAGTGAAGGAACCCAATATGAGTATTATAGGAACTTAATAGGAGACCAAACAGCAAATAGTAGTTGCACTAGTTTGGTTAAAAAGTTGTCTAATGGAGCAGGAAGTGCTACTTACTGGTGGCTTCGTTCGCCTTATATGAATAGCATTAATACCTTCCTAATTGTCCTTAGCAGCGGCGCCATCACCAGCGTTAGTGCTAGTTACTCTTATGGGGTTTGTTTCGGCTATTGCATATAGTCACCATATATTGTCATGTTGAGCTTGTCGAAACATCTCAACCGCTAAAAAAGATATTAGTTTTAAGGCGGAATAGATTCTTCGACGACGCCATTACATGGCTGCTCAGAATGACAGAAAAATATATGTCACCCTGAGCAAAGTCGAAGGGTCTCAACCTTAAAAAACTATAATGCTTTTAAGCCGAATAGAGGTTTACATAAATTCATATTATTTAGTTATAATCTTTATAAATCCCGAAAATATGCGGTGTTATGCGTCACATAGCACTTAAAATTGCGTTTTTAGCAATACAAAAATTCAAAACAAAAACACTTTGCATTTCTTGCAAAGTGTTTTATTTATTCTTAAATTACATTTCATAATAAAGTTCAGTATATTTGTTTGCACACTCTTGAATGTCAAAATCTTGTGCCATACCAGTGATTCTATAATCATTAATTTTTTCTTTATTTTCAAAGTCATGGAGTGTTCTTTCAATGAGGTCCATAAGAGAATTTGCATCATAATTTTTAAGGACATATCCATTTCCATTAGTATATTTAAAGTCAGAAAAATTATCTTTAAGTCCACCAGTTTGATAAACGATTGGAAGTGAGCCATATCTGTTTGCAATAAGAGGGCAAAGACCACAAGGTTCTATGCTTGCAACATTAAACAAAAAGTCAGTTCCAGCATAAATCTTTTTAGCTAGTTTGTTGTCATATCCAAATGAAACCTTAACATTGTTTGGATATATTTCGTTAAGTCTTCTCATGAAGTTTTCATACTCAGCTGGTCCACCACCAACTGCAACAAATTGAGCGTTTTTTTCTGTTATAAGTCTATCTAAAACTTGCGTCAAAAGTTCCATACCTTTATGTGCAGCCATATATCCAACATAACCATAAAGAGGAATATTTTCATCAACAGGAAGCCCTACAAGTTCTTGAAGCTTAAGTTTGTTTTCAGTTCTTTTTTCAATTTCATTTGCAGAAAAGTTTGCAAAAATATCAGTGTCAGCCTCAGGATTATAATACTCATAGTCAATTCCATTTATTATTCCAGAAACCTTATGATTCACAGACTGAAGCACTCCTTGAAGACCTGAGCCTTTATCTGTGTTTTGAATTTCACTTGCATATGTTTCGCTAACAGCCACAACTTGATCTGCACAAAGAATGCTAGCTTTCATGAGGTTCGCACCACCATAATAATCAAATAAATATGCAAACTTATCATCAACTCCAAGTAGGTCGTGAACCACTTTAAAGTCTGCCTTGCCTTGATAGTTTAAATTGTGAATGCTAAGCACTGTTTTGATATGTTCATATTTTGGGTTTTGCCATTCAAGAACTTTTAAGAATGTGCAAACCATGCCAGACTGCCAGTCATTTGTGTGTATAACATCAGGGAAAAAATTAATCATTGGCAACATATCAAGCACTGCTTTGCTAAAGAAGCTAAACCTTTCAACATCATCACCATATCCAAAAAGTTCTGGTCTGTCAAAATAACGTTTGTTGTCAATAAAGTAATAGGTTATACCTTTATATTCATATTCAAGCACTCCACAATATTCATTTCTCCAAGTTAGCTCCACTGTTCGCTCGCCAACAAGTTTAAAGTTTTCACTATATTCTGTAGGAATTTTTGAATACATAGGAAGCACAACCCTAACATCAAGGTCGTCATTCTTATTTAAATATTTTGGCAGGGCATAACACATATCAGCCACGCCGCCTCTTGCACAAAATGGAACGCATTCAGCACTTACAAATAACACATTAAATTTTTGTTTGGGTTCGTCCATATTAATCTTTCTCCACTTTTTTAATTAATAAAGTTGTGTTTGCAGGAATATCAATTCTAATAGCATTTGTTTTTCCATGCTTATTCATGATAGAAGAATACATAAGTTCGTTGCGTTTTCCAGCTCCACCAAAAACTTCATCATCACTAGAAAAAATTTCTTCATAGCAACCTGGTTCATCAACGCCAAGCACATAGTCCTCATGCAGGTCTGGAGAAAAGTTACAAACACAAATAATATAGCTTCCAGACTCAGAGTATCTTTTAAATGCACAAACACATCTAGAATTGTCATCAGCCACCATCCATTGAAATCCTCTCTTGTCAAAATCGATTTCATACATTTCTGGTGTATGTTTATATAGTTTGTTAAGCGTCATAACAAACTTGCTAAATTTTTTATATTTTTTTGTTTTTAGCAAGTTAAACGAAATTGGTTCTTTATAAGACCATTCAGCAATTTGACCAAACTCGCTTCCCATAAATGAAAGCTTTTTGCCAGGGTGCATAAACATATAAAGATAAAATGCACGGCAAAGGTCAATTTTGGTTTTCATATCACCATTCATTTTATTGATTAGTGAATGTCTACCATTTCCAACTTCATCGTGATCAATTGGCAAAATAAAGTTCTCATCAAATGCATAATCAATCGTATGGGTCAAAATTTTGTGATGATATTTTCTAAAATATGGATCCATTGAAGTGTATTCCCAAATATCATTAATCCAACCAACATTCCACTTAAAGTTAAATCCAAGACCTCCAGAAGTTGTAGGTCTAGTTACCATTGGCCAAGAAGAAACTTCCTCAGCAACCATAATTGCATTAGGGAATTCTCCAAAAATAGAATTGTTAAGATTTTTCAAAAATTCAACGCCAGCATAGTTGATATTATTTCCTGCAACATTAGGAATCCATTCATCAGGATTTCTGCAAAAATCAAGATAAAGTATAGAAACCACTGCATCAACTCTAATTCCATCGAAGTGATATTTTCTGAGATAAAATAGGGCACTTGAAATCAAAAAACCAACAACATAAGGGTCTTCATAGTCAAAAATTCTTGTGCTCCAAGCAAGTTGAAATTTTCTGTCCCACTTGTCACTTTCATAAAGGCTAGAGCCATCATAATCCATAAGACCAAATTCATGATAGTCAAAGTGTGCAGGAACCCAGTCTAAAATTACGCCAATTCCAGCTTCATGACACTTATCCACAAAATACATAAGGTCCTTTGGTTTGCCATATCTGCTTGTCACGGCATAATAACCCATTACCTGATAGCCCCAAGAAATGTCAAGGGCAAATTCAGAAAGTGGCAAAAGTTCAATGTGTGTATAACCCATTTTTTTGCAATAAGGAATAAGAGAAGATGCTAGTTCTCTGTAAGTGTAATAACTTCCATCGGCATGTCTTTTCCAAGACAAAAGACAAACTTCATAAATATTCATAGGTGTGGTGAGGTGATTTTTTGTTTCAAAGTTATCAAAATACTTCTTATCATTCCATTTATAGCCATCAATGTCATAAATATAAGAGGCAAAATCCTCATCATTTTCATAGTTTTGCTCATAAAAAGCAAAAGGGTCAGACTTAAGTGTCTCCCTGTCTTGGTCATCTATTATTAAATATTTATACTTTTGATTTTTCTTAGCTGACGGAACAAAGGCTTCCCAAACAGCAGAATCTTTTACCCTTTTGAGTGGATTGGCTTCCTTATCCCAGTCATTAAAATCACCAACAACAAAAATGTCTTTTGCATTTGGTGCATAAGTTCTAAAATAAACTCCTTGTTTGCCATTTTTTGTTGCAATGTGACTGCCAAGGTATTCATATAGTTTAAAGTCTTGTCCGTTTTTAATAGCGGACAATCGATCTGCGATATTCATAATAGTAAATAAAATAATGCTCCTTTCGCTATTATATATTATTAATTATATATGATTTTTGCTATTTTGTCAAATGGGGAGTGCAATTAAGCCAACTTATGAAAAATTTAGATAAAAGCTACAAAATTTTTAAAAATAGCTCAAAAAGCTTAAAATTCACAAAAATGTTATGAAAAAGATTTTCCATTTGATATAATAAAAATATCAAAAGAAAAGGAAAATAAACATGAAATTTATTAGTTGGAATGTAAATGGAATCAGAGCTTGCATAGGCAAGGGCTTTAATGAATTTTTTGATAGAGAAAATGCAGATATCCTCTGTGTTCAAGAAACTAAGATGCAAGAGGGTCAGGCAGACCTTGAAAAACCAGGTTATTATAGGTTTATGAGCAGTGCAGAAAAAAAAGGTTATGCAGGCACATTAGTCTATTCAAAAAAAGAACCTCTTTCTGTGACTTATGGAATTGATGGCAAATATAATGATGAGGGCAGAGTGATTACACTAGAGTTTGAAAACTTTTACTTTGTGTGTGCCTATGTTCCAAATTCACAAGAAGATCTAAGAAGACTTGATTATCGCATGATATATGAAGATTCAGTTAGAGAATACTTAACAAGGCTGAAAAACAAAAAGCCAGTTGTTTATACGGGAGATCTCAATGTTGCTCATACAGAGATTGATTTGAAAAATCCTAAGAGCAATACAAAAAATGCTGGATTCACAAAAGAAGAACGAGGTAAATTCTCTGAACTGCTTGATAGCGGCATGGTAGATACCTTCAGGTTAAAATATCCAGACAAGATTTTATATTCTTGGTGGAGTTATCGCTTTAATGCAAGGGCAAATAACTCTGGTTGGCGTATAGATTATTTTTTGGTTTCAGATGATATAAAAAGCAAAGTTATAGATGCAGATATTTTAACAGATGTTCTTGGAAGTGACCATGCTCCAGTAGTTCTTAATATCGATTTATAATTAGATTTTCATTTGTACTTGTTTAAACAATCAAAACCTCTTAAAATTTCAATGTAAATAAAAATAAAAAATTTAAAACCAGTCTTGAAAAACTGGTTTTTATATGTTATAATAGAAAAAATTAACCTAAGGGAGAGGTGTTTATGAAAAGATATTTTCAATGCAAAAACAAAAGAGCAGTAAATGGTGCATACAATTCACCATACAGAGTTAGAAACAGAAATAAAGAAAAACCAAACTATGGTAGTGCCTACTTTAAAGTTAGTTTAGAGAGACCAGCAGAAGATAAACAAATTGGGCCACGTGTTTGGAATAAGATTACAATTCCGCAAATTAAATATGATAATTATATTGTTGAGTTAGACAATCACAGAGATGCTCCAGCACATTTCCATGTTTGGAGGGCAGATGGATTTCAAAAAGTTAGCGGAACAAGAAGCCCAGCAATCAATCTAAAAACTAGCATCAATAATGGATTAGTTGTAAGCTATAGAGAACAAAAGAGAGAGGCAAAACTTAATGATATTCAAAGTGCTGAAATTATTAACTTTGTTGAAGAAAATCGTTTTCTATTATATCTAATGTTTATGGCTCATAAAACAGGCAAGGTTAAACAATTTGCAAGCACTGATGAAGAATATATTGCAAGTCTATTTTCAGATCATGAGCTGGCAGCACTTGCAGATAAATTCAAAAAGACAATAGAAAATCAACCAGTCTATTCTTCAGAATATGAAAAATAATAATAAAATTTTAAAAATGGGAATTATTCCCATTTTTTATTTAACGAATAAAATCCTCATAAATACAGTAAATTACGGGTATTATGCGTCACATTACACCTAAAAATGCGTTTTCTATCAAAAAAATAAATTATAGATGACTTTTATTGTTTGTTATTTAAAATTCTGCATGCAAAACTGAGTTTAACGAATTTCATTTAATAGGGTTTTAAGCTAATTTATATTCATTAGATAAAAACATACAAAAACAATTGACAAATATAGCTAGTGTGATATAATACAAATATCCATAAAGAGTGTGCGAGGGACAGCCCTGTAGACCACACAGCAACCTGTTTTTTAGCAAGGTGCTAATGGCTGAAAACTATGGGATAATAGTAAAATTTGAAATCCCATTTTATGGGATTTTTTTATTTAAATAATTTATGGAAATAATAATAAACGAGGGAAGAATGAAAACAATAATAACAAGTGAGTCCGTAAATATAGGGCACCCAGACAAGACCTGCGACACTATTGCAGATGCTTTTTTAGATGAAGCTATTCGTCAAGATAAAAATGCTCAAATGGCAGTGGAATGTGCAATCAAAAATAACAAGCTGTTTATATATGGTGAATCAACCACCACAGCAAAAATAGACTATGACAAAATTGCAAAAGAAGTTTTAGCAGATGTTGGATACAATCCAAATGAATTTCAAATTATAAAAGAAATTTCAATTCAAAGTCCAGACATCAATCAAGCAGTTGTTAAAGGAAATCAAGTAGAACTTGGAGCAAATGACCAAGGTATTGTTTATGGTTATGCGAGCAATGAAACCAAAGAATATATGCCACTTCCAATCATAGTTGCACACAAACTTATGAAGGTTTATGATGTTTTTAGAAGAACAACCAATTGTTATTATTCAGACGCAAAGAGTGAAGTATCGGTTAGTTATGAAGATGGAAAGCCTCAGGCAATTGAAATGATTCTTATCAGTGTTTCACATAGTGAGAGTTTAACTAATGAAGAAATAAGCAAAACAATAAAAGCAGAAGTTATAGATAAGGTTATAGCTGAATATTCTGAGTTCAATAAAGGGAACATTAAACTTTTAATTAATACTAGCGGAAGGTTTACTATTTGGGGAAGTTATGGTGATAGTGGCTGTGTTGGAAGAAAGATTATTGTAGACACCTATGGTGGCATTGGCAGAGTTGGTGGTGGTTGCTTCAGCTCAAAAAATGCAACTAAGGTTGATAGAAGTGGTGCATATTATGCTCGTTATGTTGCAAAGAATATTGTTGCTCATGGCCTTGCTGATAAGTGTGAAATTCAAGTTGGCTTCGCAATAGGCTTAGCAGAACCAATCAGTATCGCAGTTGAAACTTTTGGCACAAACAAAGTTAGTGAGCATGAAATCATGGAGTTTGTTCGTAGCAATTTCAACTTTAAGCTTAGCAACATGATAAATGAGCTTGACCTTCTTCGCCCAATCTACAAGCAAACTGCATGCTTTGGTCACTTTGGCAGAAACATTTTCCCATGGGAAAGCATCAAACTTGGCGTTAAGAAATAATAGAACAATAAAATAATTTTTATTATATTTAATAAAAAATCTCCTCACAGATATATAGTCCTGTGTGGAGATTTTTTTAGTGTTTCGTTTTTCATTTATTTTTATTTATTTTAATTCTGAGCAATAAGCTTGCTTGCGTCGTTAAAGAATCTATTCCGCTGAAACTTCCTCACTATTGCTTGACTGTTCTTCTGTTTTATTTTCTTTATCTTGTCTTGAAAGTCTAACCCAGTTAATATTTCCAATTATTGCACCTGCCATAAACATAATATTCATAAAAAGAAGTGGCAAGTTGTTGAGGTTTTGAAAGCATAAAATAGAATACATAGAAATCCCAGCTAGATTTGCTATATAAAAAATATAAAATTGGTCAATGAAAGCATAAGAGCAGAGGATTACACCAATAACTGATCCAGCAGAATAAATTGCATCTAAATAATATATATTGCCGCCAAGTGCCCTTAGTGCAAATAAAAATCCAACTGAAACAGCAGCATATCCCAAAAAGACAAGTGCAAGATTTCTTTTAGAAAGTCTATTTATTCTAATTTTGCTAGATTGTTTTGCAAGCTTCTTTTTCCAGGTAATTATCCCAAAGATAAACATAGGAATGTTAATACAAACGCAAATTGCACCATTGAGCCAAATGTGTTGATAGAATGAGGTTATTGCCACAAATATTGTAGAAACAATATTAAATGCCAATCCCCAAACACTATTTTTAGAATTAAAAATGATATAGCCAATTGCAAATATCGATGCTAAATCAGATAGCACCATAATCCCATCAAAGCCTGTTATTATTCGGTTGGTTAAAATAATTGTAAGTCCAATTATAGAAATAACAATATAATACCAATTTTCTTTAAAAAAGCTTTTATTTAACTTCATTTATTTTACTCCAATAACTTTAAAACTTCTTTTAGGCTTCCAACCTCATATGTTGGTTTGATATTACTGTCATTTCTTTCATTTTTTAGGTTAAACCAACAGGTGTCAATTCCAGAATTTATTCCACCCAAAATGTCTGACTTTAAGCTGTCACCAATTATTAAGATATTTTCAGTTGAGTTTAAATTAATGGCATTTAAAACTTTATCAAAAAATTCTTTTTTTGGCTTATCAACTCCAAGAGTTTGAGATATAAATACATCAGAAAAATAGCAATCAATTTTTGCATTTTTCAGCCTATGACATTGTTCTTCTTCTATGCCGTTAGTTATGGCATAAATTTTATATTTTTTACATAGCTTTTTCAAAATATGTTTTGCATCTTTAATGGGAAACCCTGTGTTTTTCATTTCACTAGTCATAAGACTTTTAAATTCTGCTGGGTCAGATTCACAATTAATTTCTTCAAAAAACATTTGAAATCTTTTTAATTTGAGTTCTTTTATTTCTATTTCACCAAGTGCATGTTTGTTCCATAGCATAGAATTAATTTTATCGTAAATTTTATAGGAACCTTTTATTTTAATGTTTAATTTTTTTGCAGCTAAATTAAAGGCCTTCTCATGGTCCTTATTAAAATCAAGAAGAGTTCCATCTAAGTCAAAAAACAAATATTTATATTTACTTTTACATATATTATTATCCATAAACATATTATATTTAACAGAAAAATAGTTGTCAAATGATTCCTAATTGCATATAAAAATAGTAGACTTACATTAATAAGTTTTTGTTGGTTATAACTTTAAAACATCAAAGTTATTTACTTATAACTTAAAATTTTATATATGTGTTTGTTTGGTTCGTCATAATTTTTCAAAAAATTTTAAAAAATGCTATTGACAAACAAATATTTTTATGTTAATATAACCATGTAAACAAAATTTACATATAAAAATGTAAAAAAACAAACATCAATGTTAATTTTCTTACATTTAACAATTGAAAAAACAAAGGGGGAAAATTTATATGTTAACAACAACACAAATCGTTCTAATCTCGCTTATTGGTGTTTTAGGTGTTATGGCAATTGGATTTATGATTGCATTCATCATTGAAATTTGCAGAGCATCAAACGAACAACCAGAAGATTCAGTTAAAGAGGTTAAAAATGTATTTGAAATAACCATTAATGAAAATTCAGAAAAGGAACAATCAGAAAGTGTAAGTGATATGCTTGCAGAACTAGACAAACTTACAGAAGGCGAAGCTGAAGAAGTTAAAGAAGAAGTAGTTGAAGAGATAGTTGAAGAACCAGCACAAGAGGAAGTTACTGAAGAAGTTAAAGAAGAGGTAGTTGAAGAACCAGTTCAAGAAGAAGTTATTGAAACTATTGTTGAAGATGCAAAAACAGAAGAGCCAGAAGCAGATGATGATTCAGAAGAACTTGTTGCACACATGCCAATCACTCCAGGAACATTAATTGACTATGAAACAAGACTTGAAAAAGTAAAAAAGAGTAGAAATAAGTTAAGCAGAGACTTAGATAAAACAAACAAAGCTATCTTGAAATATGATAGAACAATCAGAAGAAAAGATAGAAACCAAAGAATGCTTGATAGAAGAGCAGGTGAACTTACAAATCTTAACCTTCTTATGTATTCAGTAACAGATATCAAAAATGTTGATGAAGAAAAGAAAGTAAAACAAGAAGAGCTTACTGCTCATATTGCAGAACTTAAAGCTAGCATTCAAGATGCAGAAGAATATATTGAAAGCAACAAGGCAAAACATTCTCAAAATAAATCAGTTGCAAAATACTTAAAACAAGAAATTGCAAGATATGATGAAGAGATTGCAGAACTTGAAGCACTCATCAAATCATTAAAAGAAAACAAAACTGATGGTTCAGATGAAAAATAAGTTAAAATCAAATAAAAATAAACTCAAAGCATAATGCTTTGAGTTTTTATTTTGCTTAAAATGAAATTTTGTGATATAATATAATAGGAAAGAGGTTTATGTTTAAATTTTTTAGAAAAAATAATACAGACAAAATTCAAATAAATTCAAAGGTAAAAATAGGTTTAGCACTTGGTGGTGGCGGAGCAAGAGGCATTGGTCATGTTGGGGTGCTAAAGGCATTTGATGAGCTTGGTGTAAAATTTGATTATATTGCTGGCACAAGTGCTGGCAGTATTGTCGGTGCACTATACAGCTATGGCATACCTGTCAGTAGAATAGAAGAACTTGTCAAGGGCTTAAAGAAGAGTGATATAATAAAAGGCATGATTCCATTTATAAAGCCAGCAAAAACTGAAAGACTAGAAGATTTAATAACAAGTGTATTTGGTGATATAACAGTGTTTTCAGAAATGAAAATTCCATTTTGTGCAGTTTGCACTGATTTAAAAACTGGAAAAGAAGTTGATTTTGATTATGGAAACGTAGCAAAGGTGGTTTCTGGAAGTTGTGCAGTTCCAGGAATTCTAACTCCTGTTGAATATGAAAATATGAATTTGGTTGATGGAGGTCTTAGAAACAATGTGCCTGTTGACGTTGTCAAAAAAATGGGTGCAAATGTAGTTTTTGCAGTAGATGTCAATCATTTGAGGGGAACAGGAACCAGTTCACTTTCAACAATAAGTGTTTTATCCTCAACAATTGGTATAATGATGCAGGCAAAAGTAGATCAAACAATGGCACAAGCAGATTTGATTTTCGAACCTGCTCTAGAATCATTTTCTCCACTTAAAACCGAAGGTGCCGAACAAATGATTAAAATTGGTTATGATACCGTAATGGCAAATCGTGACAAAATAGAAAAAATTCTTGGATTAAATCCAAAAAAAATAAATAAATACTTTATGAAAAATGAAATTTAAAAAATTTATAGATACAAAAGAATTCCAGATAAAATTAGTAGTCACTATAACATTTTTGTTGCTACTAATTTTATCTTTTTTCTTTTCTAGCCAAATAGAGAATGCACTTAGCTTAAATTCTTCCTACAATAAAAATCAAACAAATTATAACTTACTAAATAGTTCAAAATATCTTGTGGAATATATTGATGTTGGTCAGGGAAATTCATGTTTGGTTCAGCTTCCAGATGATAAAACAATTCTTATTGATGGTGGAAACGTTAGTTCTGGCAAAATTGTTTCAGACTATATTCAATCAAGAGGCATAGATAAAATTGATTATATGATAGGAACTCATGCAGATGCAGATCACATTGGTGGGCTTGGCTATGTGCTTGAAAATTTTGAGGTAAAAAACATTTATAGACCATTTCAAATTGCAGGCATAGGTTCAAACTCAGATAGCTTTGTTCCTCATGAAAACGAGGATCTTGCAGAGGTTTATAATGTAATTGTTAGTGAAGAAGGGAATAGAAATAAAGTTTCAAGAATAACAACTAATATTTATAAAAATTTCATTGATAGCATTTATTCTGAAACATACACAGAAAATAACATCACTAATCAAAGTAAAGTTACAGTTTTTTATGATGGTTTAAAAATTTATGGTCAAGATTATGAATTAGAATTTTATGCTCCACTTGTAAGAGATAAAGTTTATGATCTATCAAACTATTCAGATACTTATGGTTTTGCAACAATGGGTTATGGAACCACTAATTCAAATGGAAATTCAGCAATATTTTCCATTACTATATTTGATGAAACTTTTTTCTTCACAGGAGATGCATCATTTTCATCTAGTTCAGAAAATGAGATTCCAACAAGTGGTTATGCTGAGCAAGACTTTATAAATAGTTTAACAATAGAAGAAAAACAAAAGCTTTCAAATGTTTCAGTTTATCTAATGGGTCATCATGGCAGTGCATATAGTTCAAGTGAAATGTTAATGTCGCTCATCACTCCAAAATTTGTTGTAGTTTCTGTGGGTGAAAACAATACATATGATCACCCAAGTGAAAATGCAATAGAGAGTGCAAAAAAATATAAATCTGAATCCGATCCTATTCTTTCAACTGCTGTCTTTGGAAATATTGTTTTTGGCGAATCAGATGAGAATCTTAAATATGTTTTAAGCAAAGCTTCAGAGGCAAACAGCATAAGGATTTCGTGGTATCTTTTAGGAAGTATAATATTTATATTCATAGAAACTTTTGTTATTTTCATAAAGCCAATTAAAAAACAAAAGATTAAGACAAACTAGAAAAGGGCAATATTGTTGACATAGATATCAAAAACAATTATATTTGATTTATAGGAAAAAATAAATGTTAGAAATTCAAGAACTAAAAAAATATGGTGCACTTGCAAAAGTTTTGATAGAAAAACTAACATTTGTCATGCAAAATTTAAATAAGCGAAGTGAATCTTTGTCAGAAAAACTTTATAGTTTAGAAGAAAAATTGCAGCAATCAGAGAAAGAAATTGAGATAAATACTTTTTTTACTGAAACTCAAAAGTTGAGGAATGAACTTTTAAATGTTTTAATAAAGAAAGATAGGGTATCAAAACTTCTTCAAAGAAATAAAGATAGACTCTCAGTAATCAGCAAAGAAATAGATTTAGATGAGGATATAATAAGCGAATCAATAAAACCAGCACTTTTTGAAGTTAAAAACAGTGATATAGAAGTTAGCACCAAGTCCCTTGGACTAAGTGAAAATGAGCAGCAGCTATTAAACCTAAATGGCAAACTATTGTTATTATCTAATGGTGAAATAGACCTATCAAATTCAAATAATTTAGACATTATCAAAACATTGAGCTATGAAGATTTAAATAAGCTTATCTATTGTTTTCCAAAATATCTAAAAGAACTTCCAGCAAAATTGCTATTCAACTCAAGCTTTAGAATAAATATGCTAAAGGCTCTTGCAAGTTATGTTTTTGAAGAAATAAAAGTTAAAACATTAACCGAAATAAATGATAGCCTTGGAGAGTTTCTTTGCTTCACATACGAAATTTCTAATAGTTTTGAAGATTATATGGCAGGCGTGAGAAATTTGTTTAAGGTTAAAATTAAACAATATTTAGTTTCACAAAATGCAGACCAATCAGCAGAAATTTCCAGTAAACTTATTTGTGATGAAAGTTCAAGACTTCTTCCAGAAGAATACTTTAAAAAGTCTGTTGACACAAAAAAATCAGATGATTCAACTGACATAGATATAGATGCAGAAATAGATGCATTTCTTGCAAGTTTAGGAAGTTAAATCAGAGGAATAATAATGGAAAAAATAAATTCATTAAAAAATTATGAGAGTGAGTATTCTTTAGAAATAAAGAATAGTGAAATTGTTTTAGAAGATTTATATAGTATTGGTCTTAGTGAACAAGACTTAGAGATAGAAGTTTATCTAAGAAAAATCTATGGTGATTTTGTTTTAACAAAAGTTATTGATGATGTTAGCGATGAGATATCAGATGGACAAAAAACCATAGAAAAGATAAATGAAAAAGATATAAATTTAAATAGGTCACTTTCAAAGCAATATGAGCAAATAGAGCAAGATGAATTCAACACAAAACTTGAAGGTGTGCTTGCAAAGGTAAAAAACATATAGAGGTATATGCATGAAACAAAATATATTGTTAGTTAGTTATGACTATGATATATCAAAGAAAGTCGCAGAAAAATTAGCCGACTTTTTTTCCATGCGAGTTTTAAATTCTATAGAGCTTTTTGAGTTCGACTTTGCTCCACGAAACATAAGTCAAATGATATATGAAAGGGGAGCAACCTATGTAAAAGCCCAACTTGGAAAAATTGTTAAATATAGTTCAGACTATGAAAATGTGGTTTTAATTGCAGATATATCAATGGCAGACACATGCAAAGAATGTTTTGACAATATTTCAAAGGACTATGTTTCAGTGTTTTTATATGATACACCAGAAGCAGAGGAAAATTTTTTAAATAAAAAGAATTTAAGTCCAGAGCTGAGCAAGTTAAATTTATATAGCAAAGAACAGCTTTTTCAGATGCATCAAATTTTAAAAAGTGCGTGTGACTGTTCAATTCAAATTTCAGGCCTAACATTAATGGAGGTTTTATTTAAGACTATTGGTGATATAAAAAAGATTTATAATATGAATTAAGTTTTTGTTTTAATTACTAACAAAAATTTGGTTGTGTAAATATTTTATCCCTGTTATAATTAAATTAATAAAAAGCAAGGAGGGCACACATATGAAACAATATTATGATGCAGATTTTATTATTCGTGAAATCAGCAAAGCAGAAGATTTAAGAATATACAATAGTCCAGCCGAGCGAAAATTAAGAGAAATGATAGAGGCAAACAACAAACTTCTTGCCATACAAAATGAAAAGTGCAGAGCACAAAAGGCAAAACTTGAAGAAGCAAAAAGGAAAAAGCTTGCAGCCGCTAGCGAGCAGATTCAAGAAGAACAAGCCATGGGTATGTAATGTTATGTTCAAAACCTCATAATCGCTGAAAATATGCGGTATTATGTAACACATAATACTAAAAAATAATTTAAAAAAATTTAAAATAGCACTTGAAACTCTTATTTTCAAGTGCTATAATTATTATATTACAAAAAATATAAAAATATCAGGGAGGCCTTTATGACAAAGTCAAATAATAATGATTTATTTCAATTGTTAGATGAAGATATAGATGTCAAAGATTTGTTTTTTACATATGCAGATTTAGTTGTAAAATATATTGCAGAGGGCAACGATAAAAATACTGCAGAAAACAAAGCATATACTTTACTCAGTGAAGCAGCTGAAGCAAAAAGAAGTTTAGCGGTTTCAAAATATCTTAAAGGAAAAATCAAAGAAGATTAAAAAATTGTCACACCTTCATGCAAAAACTAATTTGCCATGTTATAATAAAACCAGCTAAGGGGCGTGGGTGGATTGTTAAGGAGGGAGAGGAAATCTTCCTTTTTTTGTAAAAATTTATAGGGGGCGTCAAATCATGAAAAGCAAAAAATTTAAGCCAATAGAATTATATTGTGAGTGGAAACTTGGAGATAATTTAAATTACATACCAGATTATACTGAAGGTTGTTGGTACGGCAAGGCAAAGCTATTTGAAGATAATCATTTTTATGGTTATTCAGCAAATGACATAAAACAAGATACCGGCGAAATTTTGGTAACCCACATAATTATTGGAGTATTCAAAGAAGACCTTGGTTTATCAGTTATTGAGCTTCCAATAGACACAAGAATTGCTCCAACATTATTTAGAGCTGCTCCAGATTGTGATGGTGAATATTCTGGTGACTTTTATGATGTTACAAGAAAACATATTCTCTTAACATCAAAAACTGGTGCATTCAAATTTAGTAAGCCTATTTTTGATATGGGAGGGAGAGCGAGCATAGAGGTTGGTGAAACGGAGTTATCTTCTTCAGAAAGCAAAATTGTTGATCAGCTTTTCAACTATGCCAAGTTTAGTTTAAAAGATGAATTTTGCAACGGCATTGCAAAAAGATTTGATACAAAAGTAGGAATTGAAGAAATGCTAGATGATTTAAAAAACAATGTTTACCCATATGAAACCGGCTTAGAATATCCAGAAAATTTGAAAAGGATAATTATTAAACAAAAAATTTAATTTATAACGCCATCTAATTTAGATGGCGTTTTTTATAGAATTTATTTTTTACATTGCATATTATTTTAGATTTTTGTCAAATATCTTTCTATGGAGGATAATATGAAATTAAAGGACAGTAAAACATTTAAAAATTTGGCAATTGCCTATGCATCAGAGTGTTCCGCAAGAACGAGGTATGAATTTTGTGAATATGGCTTTAGATATAATGGATATGAAGCAATTGCAACACTAATTGACAAGATTGCTTATCAAGAGTTTAACCATGCAAGGGTTCTCTATGCCAAGCTTCAAGATGCCGAAATGCCACAAATTGATAATATTAATATAGAGGCTAGTCTTCCATTTAAAGAAAAGTGGGATTTAGAAGAAAATTTAAAACTACTTGCAAGTGATGAATTAGACGAGGCAAAAGTTTACATAGAGTTTGAAAAAATTGCAAGGGAAGAGGGGTTTGATGAAATCGCTGAGATTTTCAAAATGATTCATGATGTAGAAATCAGGCATGCTGATGTGTTTAAAGAACTGCATAGTCAGTTTAAAGATAAAAAGCTCTACAAAAAAGCAAAAGAGGTTACATGGGTTTGCCCAAGTTGTGGGCATGTAAGCTATTCAAAAGAAGCCTGGGAAACTTGTCCATTATGTGGAGCAAAACAAGGATATTGTGATATCATTCTTCCAGAGAAACTTCGTCTCTAAACGCTTAAATAATTATCATCTTTGGTGTGACGCGAGAATCTTAACTATAAAAAAACTACGGCTATCCGTAGTTTTTTATTAAAATTTTGTAATATAGTTATATAAAACATTAACCCATTCTGTTCTTGGGTGAAATAATCCTTTTTCCACCATAGTTTTAAGTTCATATGCTGTTACAAATTTAACTTCTTCAACTTCTTCAACTTGAATGTTGATTCTAGAAATATCAATATCTGCATTATACACAAAAAAGTCATAATATTGATTTTCTTTAAAGCTTTCAGAAACAGGGAGTTGATTTCTAAAGCTTGTCATAAATCTAAAGTCTTTAAGTTGAACCACCTTAGGAAGCATATAACCAATTTCTTCCATTGTTTCACTTGCAGCACAAGAAACTGAGTCATGACCAAAAGGAACATGTCCTGCAACAGAAATATCCCAAAGTCCTGGAAATTTTTCTTTTATCTTAGCTCTTTTTTGAATTAAAATCTCATTGTTATTATTTATAATCGCAACAATAATAGCTCTGTGCCAAAGACCGTCTTTGTGCACGTTATCTCTGGTTTCAGGTCTGCCAGTTCCAACACCATTTTCATCTAAAACTTCTAAAAGTTCAACTTTTCCGCTCATAAATTACCTCTATTTCATTTTAAAACAAATATAGAAGATAGTCAAGAAAAAATATAATTTTGCAAGTTCTGTGAAATTATTTTGGGTAT
Source organism: uncultured Clostridia bacterium (assembly GCA_949878595.1). Lineage (GTDB taxonomy): Bacteria > Bacillota > Clostridia > Christensenellales > UBA1242 > RGIG1681. Next base: position 20,616 of record CATLBG010000003.1, on the reverse strand, counting down.
TGACTTAAACAAGCTTAGGTATTATAATTTCTTTAGAAATTTAAGTAAGGAAGAAATTATGAATAACTATAATAATGACCAACAATTTACTCTAAAAGATATTACCTTTGTTGAAACTCCAATCAAGCAAACAGACCGAGAAAAGTTATTGCCAATGAGTGAAATTTATGAAGAGGTCTTAAGTAGAAGAGAAGTTAAAATTGATGATGTTTTAAGAACTTTAAATGAATCTTCACTATATTTTTCAAAATTTGGAATTAACAATAAAAAGTTCAATAATCCAGAGCTCATTTATAGTCAGCCACAGAGAGGCAAGATTTTTGCTGTGCTAACTGAAGGAAATGGTTTAGAAGAGGAAATAAAAAGTCAAGAATTTGTTTTCACACCTTATGGTGTTAAAGTTGATGATAATGCTGAATATAAATATGAGTGTGCTAAATTAAATAAAATTTACCTTGAAAATATTAATAACGAAGATGAAAATTATGTTAATGACTATATAGATTTTTTAATTGCAAGTTTTCCAACTCACTCTGAAAGATTCTTGGCTATTTCAGTTGCTGAAAGGCTTGCAATGATAAAAAGATTTCCTTTAGATGTTTATGAGTTTGCAAATAGTGGCTATAATACAGAAAATATTAATTCAAAGCTAGGCTATTTAAATATTAATAGTCCAAGCGAGATGAAAAGTTTCTTTGCAAGAATCAATGGAGTCTTAAAAGATGAAGAAGAAATGTTTTTTGAAAATGCTGATGAGCATATTAAACATTTTAGTAAACATTTTGCAGAGATTGCAAAATTATATGAAATAGACAAACTATCCGAGCTTCAATCTGAAGAAAAAGACAAATAAAAAATATAGCTTGAACTCAAGCTATATTTTTTGTTTTGTATGTTTTATTTGGTTTCCTTGTTAGCTTCTTCACTAAGGCTTTCAATAACGCCTTTAGCATGCTCTTTAGCACTGCTAATTAATTCTTCAGCCCTTTCTTTGCTAGTTTTTGCTAGTGTGAAATATCTTGATTGTGTTTGAGTGAAATCTTCATATTCCTTACTTGGCATTTTTGCGTCGTATGTAAGTTTGTCTGTTACTGGGTTATATCTATAAATTGGCCAGTAGCCAGATTCAACTGCAAGTTTTTCTTGAGCTTGAGAATTGCTCATATCACTGCCATGGTTAATGCAAGGGCAATAACAGATAACAATAGAAGGTCCTTTGTTTTCTTTAGCTTCTTTTAGTGCATTAATTGCTTGAGCAGGATTTGCACCAAGTGCAATTTGAGCTACATAAACACCAGGATATTGTCTTGCCATAGCACCAAGATTTTTCTTTTGAGTCTTTTTTCCAGCAGCTGCAAATTTAGCAACGCTTCCTTTTGGTGTGGCTTTAGAGGCTTGTCCACCAGTGTTAGAGTAAACCTCTGTGTCAAGAACTAAAATGTTAACATCTTCGCCTGTTGCAAGTACGTGGTCAAGTCCACCATAGTCAATGTCATATGCCCAGCCGTCACCACCAATAATCCAAACAGATGTTTCAAATAGGGCAGCTACATAGCCATAAAGTGCTTTTGTTGTTTCATTTGTTTTGTCTTTTTCAAATAGTTTTAAAATTTCTTTTTTAATTTCAGTTGCAAGCAGTTGATCTTTCTTTTCTTGAGCAAGCCAAGTTTCGAGTTTTTCAGTAAACTTAGGACTATAAACTTTGTTTGCTATTGCAAATTCAACAATTTCATTAAGATGTGCTCTGTTGTTGTCAACAGCTTTTTTCATTCCAAGACCAAACTCTGCATTGTCTTCAAACAAACTGTTAGACCAAGCTGGGCCAAAACCTGTTTTTGATTTTGTGTATGGGCAAGTTGGGGCAGTTCCAGAATATATGCTAGAGCAACCTGTTGCATTTGCAACAATCATTTCTTCGCCAAAAAGTTGAGTTAAAAGTTTAAGGTATGGTGTTTCGCCACAACCAGCACAAGCACCAGAAAATTCAAATAGTGGTTTTTTAAATTGACTACCTTTAACAGTTTCTTTTTTAAAGATTGTTTCAGGATTTTCTACATTTTTAAGTTTAGCATAAAGTTTATCTTCTTTGTCTAAAATTTCTTCAGCTTTAACCATTTCAAGTGCCTTTTTGATTGCTGGGCAAACCTTAACGCAGTTTTCACAGCCAGTGCAATCTCTTGGAGAAATTTGAATTTTAAAAGAGTATCCAGGAACACCAGTTGCAGGAATAGCTCCCACTTGTTTAGCTAAGCTGCTGTCAGACTTAACAAGATAAGGTCTAATAACTGCATGTGGACAAACTAAAGAGCATTGGTTGCATTGAATGCAATTTTCTGCAATCCATTTTGGAAGGAACGAAGCAATATTTCTCTTTTCATATTGGCTTGTTGCGGTGTGAGAACTTCCACTTGGGTCGAAAGCAGAAACAGGGAGCTCATTTCCAAGTTTAAGTTCAATAGGGTGAATATAGTTAACATAATATGGGTCGTCAAATGCATTGAATGTTGGTTCAGCCACTGCATCACTCCAAGACTCAGGATAGCTTACTTCTCTAAGTTCGCCAATAGATTTATCAATGGCATTAATATTCATTTGAACGACTTTTTCGCCCTTGCTTGCATAAGTTTTTTCTGCTGCGGTTTTAATATGTGCAATAGCAGTTTTTTCGTCTAAAATTTTTGAAAGCTTAAAGAATGCAGTTTGCATAACAACATTAATTCTGCGGTTAAGTCCAACTTCTTCAGCAATCTTTTCAGCGTCAATAATATAGAATTTAAGTTTCTTGTCTGCAATAAATTTTTTCATCGAAGCAGGAAGTTCATTTTCAAGCTCTGCGTCAGTCCAAGGAGCATTCAAAAGGAAAGTTCCACCTTGCTTAATTTCGCTAAGCATATCATACTTTTTAACATAAGATTTGTTGTGGCAAGCCACAAAGTCAGGGCATTCTGTTAGATATGGTGCATTTATTGGCTTTTTAGACATTCTTAGGTGGCTTGTTGTGAGTCCACCAGACTTTTTACTATCATAAACAAAATAACCTTGTCCATAAAGACCTGCATATTCGCTGATAATCTTAATACTGTTTTTGTTGGCAGAAACTGTTCCATCACTTCCAAGTCCATAGAATCTGCATTCAACCATATTTTTGTCTGAGAAATCAATTTTTCTCTTATTCTCTGGAAGAGAAGTAAAAGTTACATCATCGTTGATTCCAATAGTAAAGTGATTTTTAGGTTTTTTAATTTTCATATTTTCAAAAACAGAAATAACATTGTCATGAGTGAACTCTTTTGAAGATAGGCCATATCTACCACCAAGCACTTTGATTCCAGAAACATCTTGGTCTGCTAGGGCTGAGATAACATCTTCTGCAAGTGGTTCAAAGGTTGCACCATTTTCTTTAGTTCTATCAAGAATAGTGATTGTTTTAACTGTTTTAGGAAGTACTTTGACAAATCTAGCTGAGTCGAATGGTCTATAAAGTCTAACTTTAATTACACCAACTTTTTCACCAAGAGCTGCAAGTTTTTCTACTGTTTGAATAGTGGTGTCTGCACCGCTTCCCATAATAACAATAACATTTGTTGCATCTTTGGCTCCATAATATTCAAATAGTTTATATTTTCTTCCAGTAATTTTTGTAATATCAGCAAGAACATTTTCAAATATTTCAGGAACAGCTTCTGTCCATTTGTTTCCAGCCTCTCTGTTTTGGAAAAATATGTCTTCGCCTTGGTTTGTTCCTTTTTGAATAGGGTTAGATGGAGTGAATTCATTTATTCTTTCATAAATGTTTCCATATTTATTAGCGAGTGCTTTAACATCAGATTCACTGATTTCTGTTATTGTGTTTACTTCATGTGATGTTCTAAAACCATCAAAAAAATGAATAAAGGGAATTTTCGCAATATTGGTTGCAAGGTGAGTTGCAAGTGCCATATCTTGAGCTTCTTGCACACTAGATGATGCTGCCATAGCAAAGCCAGTTTGTCTAACTGCCATAATATCGCTGTGGTCACCAAAAATAGAAAGAGCATGAGTTGCGATTGTTCTTGCAGCAACGTGAATAACACATGGCAAGAGTTCCCCTGCAATTTTATACATATTAGGAATCATCAAAAGCAATCCTTGTGAGCTTGTAAAGGTTGTGGCTCTTGCACCTGCTGTTAGTGCTCCATGAAGGGCACCTGCTGCACCACCTTCGCTCTGCATTTCAGTTACTTCAACTATCTTTCCAAAAATATTTTTTTTGCCCTTGGCTGCCCACGCATCAATATTTTCTGCCATAGGTGATGATGGGGTGATAGGATAAATCATTGCAAGGTCGCTTAAAAGATATGCCATGCTGGCAGCGGCTGTGTTGCCATCAATGGTTACATGTTTTTCATTTTTCATAAATTTCTCCAATAAAAATTTTTGTTTTACCTTGTTAATTATAGAATTATTAAGTCATCAAGTCAATAAGAAATAATTTGTTTTTGCGTTATCTAATTGAAAATTTTTCTTATTTGTGCTATAGTCATTTTATGAAAAGAGTTAAATTAATTGTTAGTTATAACGGCAAAAACTTTAGTGGATTTCAAATTCAGCCAGAAAAGAGAACTATTCAAGAAGAACTTGAAAAATCACTTTCATTTTTGCTTAAAGAAAAAGTTCGAATTTATGCCAGTGGCAGAACCGATGCAGGAGTTTCAGCTCTTGCTCAAGTTTGTCATTTTGAAACAAAAGTTGAAATTAATGAGAAAAAACTGCTTGCAAGTCTCAATGCACTCTTGCCAGAAGATGTTAGCGTGAGAGAGGTTAAGCTGGTTAGCGAAGATTTTGATTCAAGGTTTAATGCCAAGAAAAAAACTTATATGTATTTTTTCTATATTTCAGCATTTTCGCACCCACTTTTTGATGAAATGGCAGTCAGGGTTAATGACTATGCAAACTTAGAAAAAATGAAACAGGCATGTCATGAGTTTGTTGGCACTCATGACTTTAGATCTTTTGTTTCAAGAAAGAGTGGAAAAACAAACTTTGTGAGAACCATTTTTGATGCTCACATAAAAGAGGTAGGTGGTGGACTATACGCTTTTGAAATTACTGGTGACGGTTTTCTTTATAATATGGTCAGAATAATCTTTGGAACAATAGTTCAAGTTGGCTATGGCAAACTAGAACCAAGTGATATTTCAAAAGTGATAGCCTCAGAAGATCGTTCAAGAGCAGGAAAAACCATGCCAGCTAAAGCACTTTTGCTAAAAAGTGTTGAGTACAAATAAAATTAAAAATGTAAAAAAAGCACTACAATTAAATTTGTAGTGCTTTTTTAATAATAATAATTTACTTAACTTCTTTAAGCTTCTGTAAAACTTGTGCATAAAGCTCATCTTCTTTTGCTTTTTTAATTGCATCTGAATCAATCTTTTCAATTTTAGAATCTTCTTTCTCTTCAAACCCTTCTTCTTTTAATAAAACCTGAAGGGCAAAATATTGATTAAAAAATTCTACATCTGTTTTGGCAAGTTCAACAAGTTTGTTGATTTTTTGAACTGGATCTTCAGGAATTTCTCTTTCAATTCTATCAAGAAGAGGAGATGGGTCATCTGGAAGCAAGTCAATCATTTCTGAATAAGCTAATGCATCATGAACAATTTCATATCCATCAAGCACTCGTAAAAGATCATCTTCATCTTCTGTAAATTCAATTTTATCTGACATATTATTTTTCTCCTTAATTTTTAATCCAATTGAATGTCATAGTTATTTTCTTCACCAGCTTTGGTAATATGAACATCATGTTTAAATTTAACATTGTTTTCACCTTCTTTATAAATGTGAACATCTTTTTCATCACTTATGCCTTCATTTCTCATAATGTCTGGTTGTTTACTCTGCAAATAAACCTGTCTTGCAATATCTCTTTGTTTTGGTGATAGTGAACCATCAGCTACTAGTTTTTTGATAAGATCAGGATTATTCATAAGCTGTTCAAGGAGTTCAGGAGGGAATACATTATAAATGATATTTGTTGTGTTGTTTGAATTTGTTATATTGTTTGAGTTAGTGTTAGTAACTGAGTTATCATTTGAAATACTTGTGTTTCCACCATTTTGCAAATAGTCATTAAGCATTTGGTCATCTATTGCTTTATTTTTTCTTTGGTTGCTTGAATTAACAATGTTTGGAAGATTAGAAAAAGCTCTTTGGAAATCAGGATCTTTTAATGCAGCAGCTAAATCAGCACGAGATATTGGTCTTGTTTTGTCTTTTGTAATATTTCTAGTAGAAGCATATTCATTTTCATCTTCATTTTCATATGTTCCAGCAACATCTACAGAATATGAACTAGCATTTCTTCTTGCAGCAAGGTCTTCTTCTCTTTGTTCACGTCTAGCAGCGAGGTCAGCAGCTCTATCTGCACGTTTTTGTGCTTTTAGTTCTTGTTTAGCAGCTTTGTCTTTCATTCTAGCAGCATTTGCTTCACGCTTAGCAGCTTTATCTTTAATTTTAGCAGCTTTTGCAGCAGCTTTAGCTTCAATCATATCAGAACTATTTGCAGCCTCACGCTTTTGTTCTCTTCTTTTCTTCATTTCTTGAAGATATGCAGAAATCTTTTCTTTTTGTCTTCCTAGTTTATCTTTTAATGCCCCTAGTTTATTTTTTAAAGATTCTTTCAAATTTTCCCATTTTTCAGGAAAATTTTCTTTCATTTGAGCAAATTTTGCAGCAGCCTTGTCCTTAAGGTTACAAAACCAGTCTTTTGCAGCACTGCCAAATTCAGCAAGTTTATCTTTTGCAGCACTGCCAAATTCAGAAAGCTTATCTTTTGCGGCACTTCCAAATTCAGAAAGCTTATCCTTTATGTTTCCAGCAACTTCAACAGTTTTGTCTTTAAAAGCTATAAAGCCATCTTTAATTTTTTCTCCAAATTCAGCAAATTTTTCTCCTAAATTTGAGAAAAAATCTTCAAATTTATCTCTTACACTCGCACCTGTCATAAATTTCTCCTAATAATTTTTAGTTATAATTAGTTATAAAAATAACTGATTCAATTATACAATAATGGAAAAGTAGTGTCAATATATTTAAAAAATAATTTGGTCTATATAAACTTAGAATTTAAATATTTTCTTTAATAAAATATAATAAAATTATTGACAAGAAAGTTTATTTGATATAAAATATACGAGCATAGGATTGGGAGAATGTCCATTTTTCCCGATAGTTCGCAAAAAAATATATTAAAAAAGGTAAAAAAAGATGAAAACATTTATGCAAAAAGCAGAAGAAAAGTCAACTAAATGGTATCTTGTTGATGCAACAGGTATGCCTCTTGGCAGATTGGCTAGCCAAGTTGCTGCAGTTCTTCGCGGCAAAAACAAGCCAGAGTTCACACCAAATCAGCTTTGTGGTGATCATGTTATTATCATCAACACAGACAAAGTAGTTTTAACTGGCAACAAACTTGAAGACAAATATTATCGTTATCACACAGGCTACATTGGTGGACTAAAAGAAATCCAATACAAAACACTCATGAGAGAACAATCAGACAAAGCTGTTATGCAAGCAGTTAAAAAGATGCTTCCAAAAAATTCTCTCGGAAGAAGAATGCTTACAAATCTTCGTGTATACAAAGATGAGAAGTATGAGCAACAAGCTCAAAAACCAGAAGTTTTAAATTTAGAAGGGAGAAGATAATAGATTATGGCAAAGAAAACTGCAAAAAACGAAAAAATCTGGGCAACCGGTAGAAGAAAAAAAGCCATTGCAAGAGCTAGAGTTGCTGCTGGCACTGGCAACATCGTTATAAACAAAAAGCCACTTGGTGAATATTTCAAATCAGAACTTCTTCAAAATGAAGTTAAAACAGCTCTTACACTTGTTGAAGCAGCAGATAAATTTGATATTGAAATCACTGTTACAGGTGGTGGACTTTCAGGACAAGCTGGTGCTTGTCGTCATGCAATTGCTAGAGGCTTAGTTCTTTCAAATGAAACATATAAAGCATCTATCAAATCAGCAGGGCTCCTTACTCGTGACCCAAGAATGAAAGAGAGAAAGAAATACGGTCTTAAGAAAGCTAGAAAGGCTCCACAATTCTCAAAGAGATAAAAAGAAACAAGGTTTATACCTTGTTTTTTTATTGTTTTTTCATCTGCACGCAATTTTTAACATTTAGCAAGCAAAGAGATAAAGTCATTCTGAGCAGGACACTTGTGCCCGTTGTTGAAGAATCTCAACCTTAGAAAAATGTAAATTATTATAAAAAAAAGCTAGTTTAGCTTTTTTTTATTCTCAATTTCTTCTAAAACCTCTTTTTTATGCTTTTCAATTTCTTCTTTGGTTGGCTTATTATTTGCAAAATATTGCCTAATAAGCCAATCAATATATTTATCAAATAAATTTTCATTGGTTTGTGGATTTATTATAATAACCTCTAAGCCTTGCTCTTTGGCATATTCAATAGTTTGTTTTGTTCCACCTGCATTTCCGTCAAATAGTGCAATCACTAGGGAAGAAGAATCCACCATATATTTATTTCTTTCTTGCATACATCCGTCAACATACTGGTCAAACACACATCTAATTTTGTCTGCTTGTTTCAAAATTTTGTGGTATCTAACCTGTTGTTCTTTTTTCCATGCTTTTTCTTGAACCTTGCAAGGAATTGCACATTCTAAAGTAATATCATTATATTTTCTTTTTAGTGTCAAAACAATTTCTGCACACATCATATCAAAACCTAGAGCCATGCCAGTTATAAAATGTCTTTTACCATTTTTAATCGCTTTTTCAATAGCCCATGATGTGTTTTTTTTCGCTAACTTAAACTTTCGCCCTTTTTCTTTAAACCCCCAAGGCAGTTTTTGTGGTCTGTGCCCTGTAAAACAGACTGTATTTTCTTTTATTTCTTTTAAATTCATATTTAGTTCCTTTATTTCGGCTTTTCTATATATAATATATCACAATTTAATTAAATTTATAACAAAATATTCGGGATTTCCTTAAATAGTTAAACATTATATTTCAGCTAATATGTATATAGTGAAAAACGAAGTATAAGGAAAATTTTTATGAAATTAAATGAAGCATTTGCATTAAGAGTAAAACAAGTATTGAAAGAAAAGCATATGACACAATATAAGTTGGCACAGGAAACTGGTATGTATCAAAGCACCATGACAGATATTTTGAAATGTAAATATAAAACTGCTAATTTTACAAATATGGCTTTAATTATTAGAGCATTAGGTTTGACTATGTCAGAATTTTTTGATAGCGAATATTTCAATTTTAATAATTTAGAAATAGAAGAGAAATAAATTGATAATTTAATTCAAAGAGGGGTATTAACCCTCATTTTTATTGTCATGTTGAGCAGCCTGTAAGGCGTCGTCGAAACATCTCCACTGCTTAAAAACTAGTATGGTTTTTTATAAATGATGAGATTTTTTAACTTAGCTCAGAATGGAAATATAAAAATTAAATAATTTTGGCAGGGCGTCGAGACAAAACCCATTTTTCATGTTATAATGAGTGTGCACGGGGGCTGGGGTTAATTGTTAAGAAGGGGTAGAAAAAAGTCTATGAGAAATCATAGACTTTTTTGATTTATGTCTAATATTTAGCAAGTGTTCAATAATCTCTAGGATTCTAAAAACTAATGAATGTTTTTTAATTGCTAAAATTTTAGCATTTTGTTAAAATAAAATTATATTTTATAAATGTAAAATGGCAAATTAAGCCACACTAAGGAGAGAGCTAATGAAATTTTTTAATAATGGCTGGGACGAAGTTTTAGAAGATGAGTTTGAAAAAGATTATTTTAAAGAGCTTTTGGTTAAGGTAGATGAAGAATATAACAAATATAAAGTTTATCCACCAAAGGGAAAAATTTTTGCAGCTCTAACAAATTGCGACATCAATAATGTTAAAGTGGTTTTGCTTGGTCAAGACCCATATCATGAAGAGGGTCAGGCTCATGGAATGTGTTTTTCTGTTATGCCTGGAATAGAACCGCCACCATCTTTAAAAAATATTTATAAAGAGCTTGAGAGTGAATATGGTTATCCCGCACCAAATCATGGTTATCTAATGTCTTGGTCAAAGCAAGGCGTGCTTATGCTCAACACAACTTTAACGGTTCGAGCACATCAAGCAAATTCACATTCGAGCTTTGGCTGGCAAAAGTTTACAGATAGAGTAATTCAAGAAGTCAGCAAACAAGATAAACCTGTTGTGTTTATTTTGTGGGGCAGAAATGCCATAAACAAAAGACCACTTATTGATGAAAGCAAGCACTTGGTTTTAACCTCTGCTCACCCAAGTCCATTGTCAGCTTATGCAGGATTTTTTGGAAATGACCACTTCAAAAAGACTAATGAATTTTTAAATAAAAATAATAGGGGAGAAATAAACTGGAAAATAGAAAACATATAACAAAAAAAATATTATGTTTTGTTCTCAGCTTGTGTTTGGGGCTGGGTTTTCTCATGCCAGTTTTTATGATAAACAAAAATAGCTCATCTTTTGCACATGCAGAAGATGTTAGCTTAAAACAAACAATCGTCAGCACAGATAAAACGGAACTTGCAAATACAACTAACATTAATACAATAAAAGAAATTAGTGAAACTCAAACTCCGTTTGACCCAGATAATAGAAAGCCAATGGAAGGCGTTGCAGTAACTCCGGAAGCAGATTCAATCAATCAGGTTTCAAAAATATATAGGGTTAATGAATTCACAATAAATAGTGGAACGTCAATATTTATGTGGCTCTATTTTCCAGATGACCCATATGAAAACTTTTATAAATTCACAATTGCTTTCACAAATTCGTCTGGTCAAAAAATTGAGTGGGAATATGACTATGAACCACTTTACGATTTAATGGGTTCTCTTCAAGGTAAGTATGGCTGGAAGAAGTTAGAACTTGTTTATGATGATGCAAAAAAAAGTTTCAGTGGTGCAAGTGAAATTGCTTTAAATATAATGGAAATTAGCTATAGAAAAAGTTCAAATATTCCAGGAACAGGAACCTCAAGCGGTGATTTAATTCAATCTATTTCAACTGACACGCTTTCGTTTTATGATGTATATGCATCTGCAAGAACATCAGAAAAGACATCATTTGTCAAGAGTTTAAATTATTGCTACTATTCATTTAAGGCAAGTTTTGCGGATAGTCTAAGAAAAGTTTACACAAACACTAGCTATAAGCTAACTTCAATGCCTGATATATTTTCTTATATTTATGTAGGAAAAACAAACATTCTTCTTGGTGGAAGCCAAAATAATAAATTCGCATTGACAATTACAGTTAAGCCTAGTGGAAAAGCCTCTTATACTGTGAATATTGGAGATACAATATATTTTGATACTATTGGTTCATGTTTAATTAGTTTTAAGTTAGATGAACAAAAAGCCGGACAAACAAAACCAATCAATGTTTTCACGGCAGGTCAAAGCATAATAGTCACAAACTTTACCTTTGGAATTTTCACAGAATCAGCCTATACTTTAAACAAAAATGAAATATTAATTTTTCAATTTAAAATGTCAGAAGATTTTGTTGCAAACACATCGGTTTCATTTTATTCAGAGGATAAAAATGTTGCATCTGTTGAAGAGGTTGAATATAACAGTGAACGAAACATTTATTATGTTAAGGTTAAAGCCTTAAAAAAGGGAAAAACAAACATAATTGCTACTTCATCAGGCAAAAAGATAGGAGATTCAATAATTAATGAATTTTCTGAAGTTGTTGAGGTTTCAGTTAAAAACAATGGCATAAATGAGGTGATGCTATACATTTTATATGCCTTTTTAGGTGGTTTTGGGATTGCATTTATCATTTTTCTACTAATTTCATTTGTCAATGCTAGAAGAAATATTGTAAAATAAAAGTGTAAAATAGGGCAAAAAGGAGGTTGTTGTATGAGCTATAATGAAGATTATAAAGATCTTCTTTCTAGAAATGAAAAAATACCTTATGATGACACTCCAATTTCTAGAGACCCTGAACCAAGAAAAACAAACTTTTCTTTTAAAAAGAGTGGCTCAGAAAGACAGACCGGCAAATCATTCAAGGTGTTGGTTGGCGTTGTTACTTTAATGTTTTGTTTAAATATAGTGCTCTTAGGGGTTTTAATTCACCATATTAAGACTGGTGGAAATAGATATATTAATTATTGGAACAATTCTGTTAATGTTTCTGGTGAAAATATTTCAACTCATGCTGTTCAAAAAGCCAGATATAGTTCTGTTTGCATTGCAGCTGGCGGAAATGTTTATGACTATAATTCATTCTATAGCAATTCAGAAAATATGGGTTCTGGCGTAATTCTAGAAAAGAATAATGACGATAATTATGTTTATATTTTAACTTGTTATCATGTTGTTGATGGATACTTAAATAAAATCAATGTTCAATTTCAGGGTTATTTACAGCCAATAAAAGCTTCTGTTGTTGGATATTCTTCAAACTATGATATTGCTGTTTTAAAGGTAACAGATCTAAGAAATATTGATGCATGTGGACAGGTAGACGCCTCTGATAGTCAAAAACTTGCCATAGGTGAAACAGCTTTTGCAGTTGGCAACTCACTCTCTGGTGGTTTTAGTGTAACAGGTGGACTCATTTCAAGAATAAATAAAGAAATAAGTGTTGAGGGCAGAATTTGTAGAGAACTTCAAATCGATGCAGCAATAAACCCAGGAAACTCTGGTGGTGGACTATTCAACGCAAAAGGTGAATTTATTGGTCTTGTAAACTCAAAATTGTTCACAACAAAGTCTGGTCCAAACACGATTGTTGCAGAGGGCACAGCTTATGCAATCCCAGGAACTCTTGCTCTTGGAGTTGCAAGAAGTATAATTGAGAATGATGGTGATGCAACTTCAATCAATCTTGGTGTGTCATTTGCTCATGATGAAAACTATCCAGTTTCTTCTGTAATGGTAAATGACAAGCTTATTGATAATTATAAAGTTATAGTTCAGTCAGTTGCCTCAGGTTCAATTGCTAGTGGAAAATTAAAAAGAGGTGACGAGATTGTTTCTTTCACTTATATAGATTTAGATGGAAATGAGCAGACAGTTGATATGTTAAATAAATATTGCTATGAAGATGTAAGTTTCAATATCAAGAGAAATTCAGTTATGAAATTTAACATTATCAGAGCTATTGGTCAGCCAGATGGTCCAGTAGAAATTGTTGCAACAAGCATATCTATACAAAAATAAATCAATCTAAGGTTATTTTTGTTGCAAATATTACTATAATGTGCTAATATGTGTTTAGTTGGAGGATAGATTTATGACTATTGATAAGGTAAAAGAAATTATTGCTAACCAACTTTCAGTTGATGCAAGCAAACTTTCTGAAACAACTAATATTGGTGAAGATCTTGGTGCAGACTCTTTAGACTTAGTTGAAATTTTAATGTCACTTGAAGATGAGTTTAAGATTTCAATTCCAGATGAGGCTATCCCACAAATCAAGTCAATTAAAGATGTTGTTGATTTTATTGAATCTCATAAAAAATAAGTTTAAGATTTTTTAGTAAAGTGAGCTTTTATGCTCACTTTATTTTTCTTTCAAAAAATGTGAATATTTTGTGAGAAATATAATACAATAAAATAGTAAAAAAATTAAAAAAATCAGTTTACAAAAAGATATTTTTGTTATACTATATGGGAAAATACGAGGGGAGATATTATGGGTAAAAAATATATTAAATGTCCTAGATGTGAACTTAACTATATTTTAGAGGGTGAAGACTATTGCCATGTTTGCAAATCAGAAATGAAGCATCATGTAGAAGGCGATGAGGACGAACTCTTAGATTTTGATGATCTTGAACTTTGCCCAGTTTGTGGAGTTAATTACATTAAGCCTGAGCAGGCTATGTGTGAAGATTGCAAAAAGAAAAAAAATGGAAGTTCTTCAGAAAATGAAGAACCAGCCGAAACCACTTGGAAAAAAGCAGATGAAGAAGATGATTCTGTTATTTCAGCAAGCGACGATATTGATGGTGATGATGAAGAAGATGAATACAATCCTGGTTTTGAAGAAATTTCAGAAGATGACGATCCATATGCTTTAGAGGATAAAGAAGATGTTCTCATAGAAGATGATTTAGATGAACCTCTTGCATTTGTAGGCGATGATGAAGAAGAAGATCTTGATGAAGAAATTTCAGAATCAGCAGATGACTTTGAAACAGTTGAAATTTCTGATGAATACGATGATGAAGACGATGAAGACGATGATGATTATGATTTCGGCGGAGACGATGATTTGCTTGGAAGCAAAAAGTAGTATTAATTATAAAAAAACCACCTTTCATGGTGGTTTTTCTTATGAAAAAAATGTGAAAAAGCAGAACAATACAATAGAAACCAAATAATTATTATAATCAAGATAAAGATAACTGCAAAAACGCAGAAAAACCCAATAAAAAGAGTCAAACCACTTGAAAAGTTCCGAGGGAGGGGGTATAATATAAGAGACATAATCATTGCAATAAAGTTTAGGTGTAAAATAAGGGAGTGTCAAAAATTAAACCAAAGGAGAATCTATAATGGCAAATGAAAGAGGAAACGGAAAAACAAAAAAAATAATTGTGGGAGTGGCAACAGTTGTTGCAGTTGCAGCAGTTGCAGTTCCAACATCTTTAGCATTGTCTAATGGAAAAGATAATGCTGGTGCAAGCAATAATAGATTTAATATTATTGTTAGCAGTGGAATAGAGAATGTTCCAGATTATTCACTTAGCGTGAGTGAAGGCACAAAAATTAGTGAATTAAAAACTGTTTTAAAGGCAATAGATGGCTATAATATCACAGGCATATATAAAGATGAAGCAATGCAACATCCATATTCAGATAGTGAAACAGTTACAGATGAGTCTAAAATCTATATTGCATATGAGGCAATAACTTACACTATAAATATTTACAACGATAATAGAGAACTTGTTGAAACCAAAACAGACATAGCTCATAAATCAAATATAAATATAGCAGACGCAACCAAAGCAGAAACAGGTTATGCAACTTATGTATTCACAGGTTGGGTAGATGAAACAGGCAACCCAGTAGACCTCACAAGCATAACATCAGACCTTGATATATATCCAACTTTCAAAGCAGTAGAAAAAGAATATAGGTTTGGCTTTACTAATAGCAACAATCTAGATAGCATAAGTGTAAGTGTTGGTGGTGAGAAAGTAACTTTGAATGATACCTATCACTATGGTTCAACAATCAGGCTTAGAGCAACAGCAAAGACAGGTAATGAGATAACAGAGTTCAAGGTAACAGTAAATGGAACAACCACAGATGTGTTAACCTATGCAAATAGAGTAGAAGAAGATGGAAAAGTATATTATGAGATAGAACTCATAGGAAATGGCGACTTAACAATAACCTACACAGAATCTTTATTAGAGTATTCTCTAACAATCCCAAGCGGAGTAACAGTTAAAAGAGAAGGAAAGACACTAGAGAGCGGAGTCACAATAAAATATGGTGATGAGTTAGAGATAACATACACAGAGAGCGAAGGTCACCATAAAACAGACTTTAGATTAGAGTGGGCAGAGCATATGACAGGCGACTTATGGAAAGTTATAGGCGACCTAAACATAATTTATGCAGAAGAGAGAAATGAATATAGCCTAGGCTCAATTCCATCTGGCGTTATTGTAAAAAGAGGAACAGAAGTCTTAAATAGCAATAGCAAAATTTATTATGGAGATCAATTAACATTTACCTACACAGAAACAAGCAACAGATATACAGGCAACACAAAACAAGAGGCAGGCTATAATTATAGCGAAAAAGAAACCACAACATATGTCTTAAAAGTTAACAGCTCAGTTTTAAGCAATGGTTCAACAATAACAGTTTCAGATAATATTGCATTAGAGTTAAGCAGTAGCACCTCACTTTCTTGGGAACAAAGTTCAAGAATTGAGTATAGCCTAGGCACAATTCCAAGCGGAGTAACAGTAAAGAGAGGAAGCACAACACTATCTAATAATGCAACAATTTATTATGGTGACACATTAACTTTTACGTATACAACAAGCTCAACAAGAAACACTGGAAATACCAAACAAGAGGCAGGTTATAATTATAGTGAGAAAGAAACCACAACATACACATTAAAGGCAAATAACTCAGCACTTAGCAGTGGTTCAAGTGTAAATGTAACAGGAAACATAACACTAAGTCTAACATCAACATCAAGTCTATCATGGGAACAAGGAAGCAGAATAACATATAGTTTAGGCACAATCCCAAGCGGAGTAACTGTAAGACGCAATGGAAGCACACTTTCAAGCAATGCCACAATATATTATGGCGATAGTTTAACAATATCTTATACACTTGCAGACAACTATGAACTTAAAGAATTTAAAGTTAATAATCAAAATTTTACAAATGGTGGAACCCATAGCGTAACGGGCAATGTTAGTATTATATTTACATATGAAGAAGTATTAGCAGACCCATACACATATTTAATATTTTCAGAGTGTGATGGTGGCTATGAAGTCTCAGAATTTAATAAAAATTCAAATGTGAAGGATATTGTTATACCTGCAACCTATAATGGCCAACCTGTGGTTGGAATAAAAGATTCCAATTCTGGACAATCGGGAGTATTTTATAGTTCAGGAGTAACTTCTGTAACGATAGAAGAAGGTGTTAAGAGTATTGGTAAAAATGCTTTTTACTATTGTTGGTCATTGAAAAGTATTATAATTCCATCTAGTATTAATAATATTTCTTCTGAATCATTTAATGGTTGTAGTGGAATAACTTCAATTATAGTTGCAGATAGAAATAGTGTATTTACAAGTAAGAATAATTCAGGTATAGAAATTAATTGTATAATTAATAAAGAGAACAAAGAATTATTAAAAGGTTGTAAAAATTCAGTTATTCCAACAGATGGTTCAGTAACTAAAATAGGAAGTCGGGCATTTGTAGGAGTAAGTTTTAGTGGTGAACTTGTTATTCCATCAAATGTTACAAGTATTGGTTCGCATGCCTTTTATCATACAAGTATGGATTCATTAACAATTCAAGAGGGTGTGAAATCTATTGGATTCCAAGCATTTAGTGAATGTGGCAGATTGAAATCTGTATATATTCCTTCAACTGTTAATGAAATTAATACTTATGCGTTTAGTAGTTGTAGAAGTTTAACAGAAGTAACAATTGCATCAAATGAAATGATTGAAATGGAAGGAGATGCATTAGCATATTGTAGTAATTTGACTTCAGTAACATTTTTAGATATTAATGGATGGAAAGTTAATGATGTAACTTTTGATGTTTCAAATTCAACGCAAAATGCAGTTTATTTTAAAGAAAATCGTCATGAAATATGGACAAAATTATAATTTAAAGAGCATAAAAAAGAACAGCAGTCGCTGTTCTTTTTTATTGCTTGTTTATAAATGTTATATTTAACTATTAATTTTGCTTATCACCACATCGCCGCAAAGCACTTCTGTGTAAGAATATGATAGTGGGCTTTTGCCCTCACCAATGTTAACTGTGAATATGCTTGGATAAACATTTTCAATTATTCCTTGATAGCGTTCAATTTTTTTTCTGCCCTTGTTAATCTCCATAGAAATGTTTTCGCCTTTGAGTCTTTCAATTTCTTCAATAACCGTAGAAACATTTGTGTTTACTTTTCTCATAATCTCCTCTTGACTTAATTTTTAACATAAAAAAATTTTTTATTCAAAAAAGTCATAAATAGTTTTGTTGCATAATAGAATAGTGCTAATGGGGGATAATTTATGGAAACACAAGCACTTTTAGCAAGAAAAAGATTCACTATGGACAAATTTTCTTCAGAGCTTAAAATTCAAACAGAAGAGAACATCAAAGCCGTTTTGAGTGTAACAGCAACAAGTGCAGTGGCAAACACTGAATGCACAAGCGGGTTTACTCATGTTAGTGGAAAAACCAAAGTTAATGTTGTTTTTGTTTCAGAAGAAGGCAATATCAGTGCGGCAGAAGGCGTTTTAGATTTTTCTGAAAAGCAGCAGAGCAGTTTTGCACTTGAAAAATGTCATGGCATAGATGAAGTAAAAGTTTCTAACCATTCATTTTTAGGTAATGAAATTTTATGCTTTTTAGAGCATGAAATTTCAGTTTGTGGAAACTTTAAATATGAAATCAGTGAATTTTCTGAATCAGAAGATGAGCTTGTTCTCAGCAAAAAAACATTTAGTGCTCTAAAGTTTGTGGCTGATGCAGAAGACAACTTTGTTGTTGCAGAAGAAGTTGAAAGCAATGCTCAAGGTGTTAGAGTTCTTTCTAGCACAGCAAAAACAATTTTAAGTGAAGTTGTTTGCTTGGTTGACAAAATTGTTGTTCAAGGCAAAGTTTTAGCAGAAGCAGTTTATGCAGATAGCACAGGCGTTAGCACACTTGCAAAGGTTTGTGAGTTTAAGCAAGAAATCGCTGCAAACGGAACACTTCCAAACATGGTTCCAGATGTTCATGCTGAAGTTAAAAACATAACAGTAACAGCAGAAGAAGTTCAAGAGAAAACTAATTTTGTATTTGTTTTTGATATGTTTGCAAAAGCATATATTTATGATGAAGGAACATATGAAGTTACAACAGATTTATTCTCACTAAAAAATGAACTTCAAACAGCCTACAGTTTTGTTGAAATGAAAAACTACAATTCAGTTAAAACATTTAGTGATACCGCAGTAAGCGTTTCTGATGTTTCAGAGATTGAAGGGTTTGAAGATGTTTCATGTGTTTATGCACCAAAGTTTGAACTTATTTCTATTGAAAAACAAGGTGACACATATGTTGCAACTGGTTCTCTTTTGGCGGTTGCAATCTATAAGACAGCAGAAGAACTTTGTTCTGAAGCTCTTAGCACAGAGGTTAAAATTGAAGTAACAAGTGAAACTGATGCAGATCTTAGAGAACTTCAAGTTGTTCCTGAAATTTCTTCTTTCAAAGTTAAGGCAGGCAGAGATCTTGAAGTTATGTTTAACTTGTCTTGCACAGCAAAATATGAAACAGGCATAAGTGAAAAATTTGTCAAATCATATGAAGTTCTTTCAGAAAAACAAGAAACCACAAGTGCAATCAGGGTTTATGTAACAAGTGAAGGGGAGTCTCTTTTTGATGTTGCAAGAAGCCTTAATGTTAGACCAGAAGTTATATCTAGCCAAAATGAAGTTGCAGAAAATTTTGCTAGCGGCGAAAAGATATATATCTACTCACCTGTAAATTTAGCTTAAAACATAGACAAAAATGTTCAAATGTGTTAAAATTTAACTAAATTTGGAGGACAAATGAAAAATATTCACAAAGATTTAGATAAATCTCTTTACAATGAAAAAAATTTATCTTTATTAAATATAAGAGATCTTAGAGATCTTGGACGTAAGTTTGGCATACCATCTCCAACAACTATGAAAAAACAAGAGCTTATTGATTACATTTTAAAGGTTGTTTATGGTGAAGTTGATGCACCAGCAAGAAGCTCGTTTGGAAGACCTAGTGTTAGAGAATTTGATATAAACAAATGTATCAGTAAAATTAAGCGAAATTCTGATGTTTTTGGTGAGCTAAAGAATGCATCACTTGAAGATTTTGGAACTATGAAACTTGCATCATATAAAGAAGATATTGAAGTTGCTGATATTGAGACTAGAGTTTATTATGAGCAAGATGGCAAATGTTATTTGAGGGTAAGACAATTTGTTGAGTCAGCTGACGATATTAAAATTAATAAAAGCTTAGCAGAAAAATTTAAACTAACAGATTTTGATATTGTTGAAATTTTTAGAGCTGATGATGATTTCTTTAAAATAATTTCAGTAAATGGAATCAAAGTTAAGTCTAACTTTGAAAAGATTATAATTGGCGGAGCAATGATGCGTGCAGGAATTAGCCGGGATTTTTACTTAAGCACAAAAGAAGAAATAAAAGAAGAAATTGAAAAATTGACTTTTAGCTGTAGTGAAAATAATATTAAGCTTATTTTGTTTGCGACAAAAAAATACTCTGGCGAGGCAGTTCAGTGTATTGAATATAGTGAGGGTGAAGAAAGTTCAAAACTCTACAAAAAGGTTATGACTTTTATTGGACTATGTGAAAAGGCAGTTTTTGAAGGACAAGATTTTATTGTAGCATTTGAAAGTGCAGAAGATATTGAAAATATGCTTGATGGTTTTGATTCAGATATTTCAGAAAGAATAAAAAAATATCTCCAAACAATTTTGCCAAAATTTGCATCACTTGGAAATATTTCATTAATGTTTAGATGTGAAGATGAAACAGATTATTAATTCTGCATCGTAGCGTTTTCTAAGATAAGTTTTTCAAAATCAACAGATTCAACAAAGTCAGATTTTGTGAATGTACAATTATTAAAGTCCACATAACTTGTTATGTGGCTTTTTAATATCATTGGAGTTGGAATATCAATTTCATGGCAAATTTTTTCTATGTGAAGACGAAGTTTATCTTCTGAAAAATTGTCTATACTTTCATATATAAAAGATTTTGTTATTTTTGTATCAATCATAGTTCTTGCCCAAATTCTAATCATAAGCAC
>CATLBG010000002.1 GCA_949878595.1 uncultured Clostridia bacterium | reverse complement strand
ATCTCCTATACTTTTCAATTTCTGCTTTATCACTATAAGGAATTTTTATTCCATTTTCATCAATATAAGGTTCTGCTCCTTTGCCAGCAATGAGAACAACATCTCCATCTTCTGCAAACTCTAATGCTCTTTTTATAGCTTCACTTCTATCAAGAATTATTATATAACTGCCGCCATTTATACCCTTTTCAATATCTCTTGCAATCTTTTCTCTAGACTCAAATCTTGGATTATCACTAGTAATAATGGTTAAATCAGCATTTTTTGCTGAAATTTCACCCATAATTTCTCGTTTTTGCGTTTCTCTATTTCCACCGCAACCAAAAACTGAAATAACCTTTTTATTGTCTGCAAGTTCTCTGCAAGATGTCAAAACATTTTTCAAACCATCAGGAGTGTGAGCATAGTCAATAACAACTGTGGTTCCATTAACCATATAGGTATTGAATCTTCCAGCAACAGGCTGAAGATTTTTTATTGCCAAAATAATTTCTTCAGCATTAAACTCAAGTTTTTGAAGAGCCAAAATGCAAGCAAGTGTATTATAAATATTAAATCTACCAAGAAGTGAAAGTTCATATTTTTTGCCACTCACATTAAAGATTTGTTTTTCTCCACAAGCTTTAATTTCAGTTGCAATAATATCAGCTTCACTATTTATAGCGTATGAAAGTTTTGATAAATTTATACTATCTAGTAATCTTTTACCATACTCATCATCAGCGTTTATTATTGCAAAATCTGAAAACTTTTTAGAAAACAATTTTTCCTTTGCTCTAAAGTAATTTTCCATAGTTTTAAAATAATCTAGATGGTCTTCTGTTAAATTTGTAAAGATGACCAAGTTAAATCTAAAACCTGCAATTTTATATAAATCTATAGCATGAGCTGAGACCTCCATGCAAACATATTCAATTTTGCTTTTTGCAATTGAACTGAAATATTTTTGAAGTTCAATTGGATCTGGAGTTGTCATGCCACTGTCATAAGTTTTGCCATTAAAACACACACCATTTGTTCCAATAACTGCACATTTAGAGCCAAGAAATTTAAGAGAATTTGCAATTAAATTTGTTACTGTTGTCTTACCATTTGTTCCAGTAACTCCAATGATTTTTAATTTATCTGCAGGATTACCATAAAATCTGCATGCAAGCAAACTCATAAATTCTCTTGCATTTTTAACTATAATTTGGGTTACTCCAAGAGATATAGAAAGCTCACTTTCACTAACTATCGCAACGGCACCATTTTTGACTGCACTTTTTACAAAGTTAGTTCCATCTACTCTTGTCCCACGAAGACAGAAAAATAGTCCACCCTCTTTAACTTCTGTGTCTTGATGATAGAGTCCACTGATTTCAAGAACCGTGTTTCCTAGAACTCTACAATTTAAATTTTTTATTAAAGAAAATAATTTCATTTTTAACTCCATTAGAAAATTAATAAAACAATATCATTCTTTCCAACCATTGTCCCTGGAGCCGCTATTTGACCTGTTACATAGTCGCCGTCACCCTGAACTAAATATTGAAGACCAAGTTTTGCAATCTCTGAACCTGCTTCAGAAATCGTCATTCCAATGAATGTTGGAAGCTCAATTGTTTTTTCTTCTGTTTCAAAGTTTCCACTATTTGCAACGTTTTTTATTGTGAATATCTTTGAAAAAATTTCTGCTGCAACAGGTGCTGCAACAACTCCGCCATAATAAGCTCCTTTAGGCTCATCTATAACAACATAAACTGAATATTCTGGGTCATCATATGGTGCGAAACCTATAAATGATGCAATATATTTACCCTGTGCTATTGCTCCATTTTCATACTTTTGAGCTGTTCCAGTTTTTCCGCCAATCTGATAACCATCTACCTTAGCATATTTTCCGCCGCCCTTGTCAACAACTGAGAAAAGCATTTTTCTCATGGCATTGCTTGTCTGTTCACTGAAAAGCTTACTTATTTGTGTGGTTGATCTGCTATAAACTTCCTTTCCTGTTTCAGTTGAAATAGCTTTTAAAAGATATGGTTGAAGCATATTTCCACCATTAATAACTGCATTGAACCCAGCTGTCATTTGAAGTGCTGAAATTGCTATGGTTTGACCAAAACCCATTCTGGCAAGATCTGGAGCTGTAACGGATTTTAATGGCATTAAAACTGCAGATGTTTCGCCTGGAAAATCTATGCCAAGTGAACTAGTAAACCCCATTTTATCTAGATAATTATAAAATTTTTCCACACCAATTCTTGCAATTAAATCCATAAACACACAGTTGCAACTATTCATAAGCCCCTGCTCAAGTGACTGGCTGCCATGTCCGCTACGCCTTGCACAATTTATTTGCACACCGTTTATTATTCTATAGCCTGGACAGTAAAAATAATTATGTTCTGAGGTTAATCCCTCTTCTAGTGCAATTGCAGTCACTATTGCCTTGAAAGTTGACCCTGGCTCATAAGTATCTACTATTGCAGTTGCCCTAGAAAGACTATTTAAAATCGACATATCATCTCTTGGTATATTGTTTAAATCATAAGATGGAAGCGTTGAAATGGCTAAAATTTCACCTGTTTTTGGGTCTGTAACAAGTGCAGTTGCAGACTTTGCTCCAGTCTCAATCATTGCCTTAGCAAGGCTTTCTTCGACCGCATTTTGAATTTTAAAATCTACTGTCAACTTTAAATTTAAACCATTTATTGGATTTTCAAAATATGTTAAAGAATTGTTTAAAGTTGTACCCTTTAAATCTGCTTCAACTAAACATACACCATCTGAACCAGCCAAATAAGTGTTATAGAAAGCCTCTAAACCTGTTTGACCTGCATTATCTGCACCAACAAAACCCAAAATTTGACAAAGCATTGAATCATAGTTATAGTTCCTGACTGTATCAGTGGTGAAGAATATTCCAGATTTGAAGTCTTTTAAAATTTTTTGAACATCTTCCTTCTCTATATCTGTAGCAATTTTAATTTCACTCAAACCCTTTTTGGTCACTTTTTCATAAGTCTCTTCATAATCTTTTTCCAAAACATCTGAAAGTAATTTTGCCGTCCCTTCTTCATCTGTTACATCTGCTGGACGAATATAAACATCATATGTTGTGTGACTTGAAGCAAGCACAACTCCGTTTCTGTCTGTTATTTCTCCTCTTGCGGCAATTAGTGGAAGATCTCTCAACCACTCCGTTAAACCTTCTTTAACCAAACTATAGCCGCCAATAATTTGCAAATAAAAAATACGAAAAATTATTATGCACGCAAAAAAGGCTACAAGCATCGTTAATGCAAGTAACCTTTTTATCATTGAATATGAACTATATTTTATTGCCATCTCTGCTCCAAACATCTACAAAATCTTTTGTATTTGTTTGGAAGCCTATCTAGCCAAAAAGCTTAGAGAAGAATTCACAAACATCATTAAACCAGTTTGATGGAACTTCTTGGACAGATTCTCTTGTATACATCTCATTCATTGTTATTACAACAGTGTTTGATTCATCTGCCACAACAAAGTTTGCTTTTTCAGCAAAATCTTGCAAATATCCATCACTACTTACTAAATTATATTTATCAGTAAGTTCTGTTATGCTAAGTTGAAGTTCATTAATTCTCTGCTGTTTGGAAGCAAGTGACCCATTTATTCTGCTTGCTGCTGAAAAATTGAATGCAATAACTGCAATTAGTGATGCCATTATTACCAAAAACATGGCAAAAGCAATTTTAAGTCTACCTGTTAAATGAATGACTTCTTTTGTTTTTGTAAGCGAAACAACTTCTTGTTCGTTCTTTTCTTCTTTTTTTCTGATAATTACTGGAGCATAAATTCTATCATAACTTACCTGCTCAGTTTGTTCAGAATTCAATTCTGTAGCATTTTTTGTTTGATAACCTGTTTCTTCAGTGAAATTTTGTGCAACTGAATAATCATCTGAATAATCAAAATTTTCACTTTGCTTTTGCTCAGGAGAAATATATGTGCTTGGGGCTACATAGCCTTGGCTGACTGTTTCTCTTTGAGACTCTGTTGTGGTTCTTGAATTTAAAAATTCATTCTCATTTGTCATACACTTTCTCCTTAGTAACTTCTTATATTTTTTCTATAACCCTAAGTTTTGCAGGAGCTGATCTTGAATTTTGTTTTAACTCTTCTTCATCTGCAACAACTGGGTGTTTTGTGATTAATTTAACACTTGCCTTGTGTCCACATACACAGATTGGAAAATCTGGAGGACAAATGCAACCTGTTGATAGTTCTTTGAATTTTTGCTTAACAATTCTATCTTCTAGCGAATGGAAACTTATAACTGCTAATCTTCCACCTACTTTTAGGTGATTGACAGCCTTGTCAATAAACTCTGTTAATACTTCAAGTTCTCTATTAACTTCTATTCTTATTGCTTGGAAAGTTCTTTGAACATTGCTTTTGCCATCTTGACCACGATAGCGTGGAACAGACTTTAAAATTATATCTTCAAGTTGTTTTGTTGTTTCAATTGGTTGTTCTTCTCTGGTTTTAACAATATGTCTTGCTATGCTTCTAGCAAATTTTTCTTCGCCATAGTCACGAATAACTCTTGTTAGTTCTTCTTCTGAATATGTTTGAATGAGATCATAAGCTGAAAAACTCCCTGACCTATCCATTCTCATATCTAATTTCGCATCATATCTAAAAGAAAATCCACGCTCTGCATTGTCTATTTGATAAGAACTAACGCCAATATCAACTAGAATTCCATCTACCTTGTCTATTTTTTGACTTTCTAAAATTTGATCAATGTTTCGGAAGTTGTCATGAATATAAGTAACATTTTTAAACTCTGCAAGATTATTTTTTGCGGCAGCTAAAGCTTCTTCATCTTGATCTATACCAACAAGCAATTTAATGTTAGACTTTTTCAAAATTTCTTTTGAATGACCGCCTCTACCTAAAGTGCCATCAACATAGATTCCGTTTTCTTTAACATCTAAAAGACTTATTGTTTGATCTTTCAAAACTGGAATATGCAAAAATTCTGCCATTTGTTATACTCCAAGTTTGCCAAGAACACTGAAATCTGCAGTAGATTCTGAATCTAACTTATCCCAAACTTCTTCTGCCCAAATTTCTACACGATTACCCACACCAATCAAAACTATATTTTTTACAATTCCTGCATGAAGAACTAGTTCTTTTGGAAGCAATACTCTGCCCTGAGGATCTTCTTCTGCATCAAAGGCAGATGAAAGAAACTTTCTGATAGGTTTTTGAGCTTCTTCGTCAAAAAGTGGCAAGTTTGTGAGCTTGTTATAGAGCACATCAAATTCTGCTCTTGAAAAAACAAACAAATTGTTTGCTGTGCCCTTTGTGATTATAAAATCACTTCCAATAGCAGCTTTAAACTTAGAAGGCATACGCATACGCTTCTTTGCATCTAAGCTGTGACGATAGGTTCCAATGAGCATAGCTACCCCTCCTTTATAAGTTTATAGATATATTATATTAATTTAAAAAGTAAATTGCAATAGATTTTGACCACTTTTAACCACTTTTTTAACAAAGTTATTAACAATTTTGTTAATAACTACCATTTTCAGGGATTTTTGGCATAAAAAAATGGGGTGATACCCCATTTTTACAATATTCTACTAAATTTCTAGTCCAAGCAGATAATCTGCTGTAACTCCAAAGTATTTAGCAAGACTTACTATATAGCTTGCCTTTGGCTCATTTATTCCCTTTTCCCAGAAATCAATTGCTTTTTGTGTTACACCAATTTCTTTTGCCAAAAATTGTTGTGATATTCCCTTTTCTTTTCTTAGTTCAAATATTTTCTTTCCAATTATGCTTTCCATAACTATATTTTAGTAGAAATTTACTTGTTTTAATTGACATAGTAGATTTCTACTTATATAATTAACTTATAAATTAAAAATATTCAAAGGAGAAGAAAATGGAAAAAAATAAAGCTGATGTTCTATTTATGCAATATAAAGATAGAATTCCTAGCGACAAACAGGCATATTTTAAAAAGAAACTTGAGGAGGCAAGTGATGATTCTTATGATGCAATCTTAACTGCAAAAACACACAATCCGACTACTGTTTTGCTTTGTTCTATTTTCCTTGGTGGTCTTTCTGTTGATAGATTTATCCTTGGAGATGTTGGTCTTGGTATTGCCAAACTTCTTTTTGGTTTTATTACTTTTGGTTTATGGAATTTAATTGATATTTTCCTATGCTATAAAAAATCAAAAGAAAAGAATTTGCAGAACCTACTTTTAGCATTATAAAAAGAAGAACATAAATGTTCTTCTTTTTTTATTCGTAAATTAAAACTGGGTCGTTATTTATGTGGTCACAAGATGTAAAATAATAAGTTACTCCATTTCTTTCAGTTATTTTGTCACATTTTGTGTATCCATGGATATGTCCAAATATAACAGTGTCCACCTTAAACTTTTCTATTAACTCTGTAATTTCATTATCATCTTTTTTTGTGTTGTATGGTGGAAAATGTATCATTAATATGAGTTTATTGCCTTCTTGTCTAAGACTATCAGCATAAGTTAAGGTAAGTTTTAAACGTTCAACTTCTCTCTTGTAAATCTTTAAATCTTCTTCAGAAAGTTCTTTACCCTGTTCTGGAACAACCCAACCTCTTGTGCCACAAAATACAAAATCATCTATTTTTATTGCATCATTTTGAATAGCTTTAATTGAACTTGGCAAGATGCTTCTTACGGCAGAAATTGAATTCCACCAATATTCATGATTGCCCTTGATTATGATTTTTGTGCCGTTAAGTTTATCTATCCAAGCTAGGTCTTCATGAACCTCATCAAGTTTCATTGCCCAGCTAATATCGCCAGCAACTAAAACTATATCTTCTGGTTTTACCTTTGCTTGCCAATTTGTTTTAATTTTTTCTGTATATCCTTCCCAGTTGCCACCAAAGATATCCATGGGTTTGTTGCATGCAAAACTTAAATGCAAATCACTAATTGCATAAATTTTCATTTTTATTTCTCCCCTACAAACTGATAAATTCTATCAATAAGTTCTTGTTTTCCAAAACCAGTTTCTGAACTGGTTAAAAAAACATTATCTTTACCCATATTAAACGTATTTGCAATGCTAGTTATCTTTTGCATTTTTTCACTCTTTTTTATTTTATCAAATTTTGTTGCAACAACTGTTACAGGAATATTGTTGACTACAAAATATTCGAGCATTTGAATATCTTGTTCTGTTGGAGTGTGGCGAACATCAACAAGTAAAATTGACATTTTTAAATTATTTTTACAGGTAAAGTAACCATTTATCATATCTCTCCATCTGTTTTGCTCTGACTTTCCTGCTTCTGCATAACCATAGCCCGGCAAATCTACAAGCACAAACTCATTATTAAACATAAAAAAATTGGCAAGCTTTGTTTTGCCCTGTGTAGCTGACACTTTTGCCAGTTTTTTATTATTTGCAAGCATATTAATTATGCTAGATTTGCCAACATTGCTTCTGCCAACAATTATGATTTCTGGAAGCTTTGAGCTTTGATAGCCCTTAAAATCACTTACTGACTTAATAAATGTGGCATTTTTAATAGTTTTCATGATATTTTCGCCCTTACTTTATAAAAATATAATAACATTCAAACAAAAAAAAATCAATACGAATTTGCCATCATTCAAAATTTGATTCGTATTGATTTTTTAATAGCCTTAGGTTTTATATACTAAGCTATGTCTGTTACAGTTTCCTCTGAAACTTGTTTTTCAATAATTGTTGGAACTACCAAAGTATTGTCATTTGAGTCAATATCCATAATAATTTTGCTTATGTTCTCCTTTTTACTTGGAGCAGAATACATAACTGGAAGCATAGCCGATTCAATAATTGTTCTAAGACCTCTTGCACCAGTTTTAAGTTCAATTGCCTTTCTAGCAAAGCATGAAATAGCTTCATTTGTAAACTCGAGTTTTATTCCATCCATATCAAAAAGCTTTTTATATTGTTTTGCTAAGGCATTTTTTGGCTCAGTTAAAATTTTCTTTAATGCTTTTTCATCTAATTCACTTAAAGTTACAGAGATTGGAACTCTTCCAATAAATTCTGGAATTAATCCAAACTTTATAAGGTCATGTGGCTCAACTTTTTCAAGAAGTTCACTTGGCTTTATTTGATTTTTGGTTTTTACATTTCCTCCAAAACCAAGAGTTGTATTTTCTGTTCTCTTTTTAATTATATCTTCAAGTCCAACAAAGGCACCACCTAAAATAAACAAGATGTTAGTTGTGTCTATTTGAATGCACTCTTGATTTGGGTGTTTTCTTCCACCTTGTGGTGGGACATTAGCAACAGTGCTCTCAAGTATTTTTAGAAGTGATTGTTGAA
Organism: uncultured Clostridia bacterium; assembly: GCA_949878595.1. Taxonomy (GTDB): domain Bacteria; phylum Bacillota; class Clostridia; order Christensenellales; family UBA1242; genus RGIG1681. The sequence goes on along the minus strand of CATLBG010000002.1, from coordinate 31,631 downwards.
CACCTTCTCCTGAAACATCACGAGTAATCGACACATTTTCACCTTTTCTAGCAATTTTGTCAATTTCATCAATATAAATTATACCCTTTTCTGCTCTTTTAATGTCGAAATCTGCTGCTTGAATGAGTTTTAATAGAATATTTTCTACATCATCGCCAACATAGCCAGCCTCAGTTAAAGTTGTAGCATCAGCCGAAGCAAATGGAACATCTAGAATTTTTGCAAGAGTTTTTGCAATAAGAGTTTTTCCTGATCCAGTTGGACCAAGCATTAAAACATTGCTTTTTTCAAGATCAACATCTTCAATTTGTTTTGTTTTTGTTTTGCCACCATCTTCTAACTCTTGTTTCTCTTTTTTTGCAATTAAATAGTTAATTCTTTTATAGTGGTTGTATACAGCAACAGACAAAACTTCTTTTGCTTTGTCTTGATCAATTATATACTCATCAAGCTCTTTTTTGATTTTTTCTGGGCTTGGCAAAGAAAGAAGATGCTCTTTTTGACGCTTACGCTCTTCCGTTTGAAGTATTTCTCTGCAGATTTTTATACAATCACTACAAATGCCAACATTACCTGTTGGATTTTCTACAATTTCTTTAAATGAACCTCTTGGTCTGCCACAAAATGAACAGCCACCCTTTGGAGGTATGTTTGTCCCTTGATTGTCTTCCATAAATTCTCCTTAAAAAAACAAAGATATGCAAGCGAAAAAATCTTTTGTATATCTTTGAAGAAATATTATCTTTTTGCAAAAATTTTGTCAATTAAACCATATTTTTTTGCTTCTTCAGCCGACATATAGTTGTCCCTATCTGTATCTTTTTCAATAGTTTCAATACTTTCACCAGTGTTTTCTGACAAAATTCTATTCAATGCTTTTTTAGTTCGCATCATATGCTCTGCATGAATTTTTATATCACTCGCCTGACCTTGAAATCCTCCAAGTGGCTGATGAATCATAACCTCAGAATTTGGAAGAGCAAATCTTTTGCCCTTTGTACCACTTGAAAGCAATATGGCAGCCATGCTGGCAGCAAGCCCAACACAAATTGTGCTGACATCACACCTAATGTAGTTCATAGTATCATAAATAGCCATTCCAGCAACAACACTACCTCCAGGACTATTTATGTACATCATTATATCTTTATCTGGATCTTTGCCCTCTAAATATATTAGTTGAGCAATTATAAGATTTGCTGACTGGTCCGTGATTTCGCCATCAAGAAAAATTATTCTATCCTCTAAAAGTCTTGAATAAATATCATAAGACCTTTCTCCTCGGTTTGTTTGCTCTATAACCATTGGAATTAGCATATCTTTCTCGTTCATATAATCTCCTAAACTACTTTATATTATTCTTCTCTTTTAAAAGTTTTATAACTTTTTCTGAAATAATATTGTTTTCAATTACTTCTTTTTGAGAATCTGTCATTGTTTTTTTGAGCTCTTTTTCTGTCTTTTTCATTTTTTCTGCAAGCTCTTTAACTTTTTCATCAACTTCAGCTTCTTCTGCTTTGATGTTTTCTTTTTTAACAAGTTCACTTAAAACTAAGCTTGTTTTGATTTGTTTTTCTATTTGAGGTTTATTTTCTGCTCTAAACTGCTCATCTGTCATGCCAAGATATGCAAGATACATTTCATAGCTCATGCCTTGATAAGACAAGTTTCTCTTCATATCTTCAATAGTTTTGTTAAGTTGAGTTGTAACCATAACTTCAGGAACATCAATCTTTGCATTTGCAACAATTGCGTCTACAATTTTACCCTCAAGTTCTTTATCTGCAGCTGCTTCTTTATCTGCCTTAATCTTTTCTTTTGTATCTGACTTAAGCTCTGCTAAAGTATTAAACTCAGAAACATCTGCTGCAAATTTGTCATCAATTTCTGGCATTTGTTTTTCTCTGATAGAAAGAAGTTTAACTGCAAAAACTGCTGGCTTTCCTGCAAGATCTTTAACATGATATGTTTTTGGGAATGTTACATTAACATCTTTTTGTTCGTCAATTTTCATTCCTGCTACTTGTTCTTCAAAACCTTCAATAAATGAATGTGAACCAAGTTCAAGTTCATAATCCTTTGCTGTGCCACCATCAAAAGCAACACCATCAATCGAACCTGCAAAATCAATGTTGACTAAATCGCCCATTTTTGCAGCACGACTATCAACATCAACAAATCTAGCTTGTTTTTCTTGAAGATCTTTGATTTTTTCGTCAACTTCTTTCTCTGTTACTGAAACTTTTGTTTTTTCAATATCAAGTCCAGTATATGCACCAAGTTCAACTTCTGGAAGAAGTGTGATTGTTGCAACAAATTCCACACCTGATTTTTCTAATTTTTTAACTGAAATATCTGGATATGCAACTGCTTGAACATCTTTTTCCTTTTCAATAAAATCAAAGAAACTGTTATCGCAAACAGTATTTAATGCATCTTCATAAAACAAAAATTCGCCATAAGTTTTTTCTAAAACTCTTCTTGGAATTTTACCTTGTCTGAAACCATCTAATTTATATTTTCCTTTATTTTTTTTGTAAGCCTTTTCTACTTCTGTTTCCCACTCTTCAGCATTAAGCTCAAAGTTTACAGTGAGTTTTCCGTCTTTTTTTTCTCCAATTTTGTATGTCATAATTTACTCCTTAAAAAATTTAACATTATTATATTATATATTTTTTTTTAATTTGTCAAGGTAAAAGCTCACTTTGCCTATACAAAGCGATCATTGTTACTTGAACATAATAAGCATTGTGCTTGTCAAGCAAAAACCAAGCAATACTAACACAAGTTTTACAATCAAAAATGTTTTTTGTCCTCTTGTAAGATTAAAGTCTTCGTCTTCCTTTGCCTCTTTTTTGAAAACTGAACTAATTCTCATTATGGTGAAGACAATTAAAATTAAGAAGCAAACCTCATATACAATAAGTCCAATTTTATAAACACCCATATTTGCTGTAACTTCAAAAATAATAATTAGAACTGTTGCAATCAAAAGTGCTATATAGCTTGCATAGTCTAATAGTTTTAAAACTTCTTTTTTATTCATGAGAATCCTCTCTCCTTTAAATAAAAATAATTCAGCCAAATTTAGCTGAATTATTTAAGCTTATAAGATTATTCCAACAACAATCATTACAACAGCAACTGCCCAAACAACCCAAAGCCAAATTCTTCTTCTATTCTTGATAAATCTAAATGAAAGAAGTGCTAGCACTGCCCAACCAATTGAGTTTGCAACTTTTTGAAGTGCTGTGATTGCACCTGCGCTAACATCTAGTTTTGCCAAAATCATTGCAATGAATAGAGCAATACCACCAATAACAACTGCAACAAATGCAAGGATATTTAAAATATATCCAAAGCTATAACCTGATGATTTTTTTGTGCTTGTGCTAGTTGTTGTTGTGGTGCTTGATTTTTTCTTTTCTGCCATTTTATTTTCTCCCCCTAAATATTCTATGTTTATTATAAGTTTAACATTTTTTAAAGTCAATCGCTTATTTTGTTATTTTCTTGTTTTTTTAAAATATTTTTAAAATACACAGGCATTTCACATTCATAGCTAACTCTCTTTCCTGTTCTTGGTTCAGTGAGCTCTAGCTTGTATGCATGGAGAAGCTGTCCATCTAAATTAAACTTTTGATTTTTTAACCCATAGGTTTTATCTCCAACAATTGGGTGACCTAAATATTTTGCATGGACCCTTATCTGATGAGTTCTTCCAGTTTCAAGCACAAACTCAGTTAAACAATAATCTTTATATCTTTGAATTACCTTATAATGTGTTATGGCTATTTTTCCACTTCCAGAAACCTGCATCATTTTTCTATCTTTTTCGCTTCGACTAATGTAAGTTGTGATAGTCCCCGTATCTTCCCTTAAGTTTCCTTCAAGAAGTGCTAAATAATGCCTAAAGCAAGTATGCTCTGCAATTTGACTGGCTAAATTTGCATGGGCTGCATCATTTTTTGCAACAACCAATAGACCTGAGGTATCCTTATCTATTCTATGCACTATGCCTGGTCGAATATTATTTGAGCCTGAACTTAATTTTTCAAAATGAAACAAAAGTGCATTGACAAGTGTATGATTATAAGCTCCTGGAGCTGGGTGCACCACCATGCCCTGAGGTTTATTTATTATGGCATAATCATCATTTTCATAAATTATGTCTAAAGGAATATCTTCTGGCTGAGCACTAAGTTCTTCTCTTGAAAAAGACAGAGTAACTTCATCTCCATTTTTAATTAAAAAGCCCGCCTTTTGAATTTTTCCATTAACAAGAGCCTTACCACTATCAATCTGCTGCTTAATCTGAGACCTTGTCCAATCTGTTTCAGTGGCAAGAAAAATGTCTAACCTTGTCTTTTCGACTAAATCTTTGACTATTATTGTTGAATTAAGCTCCATCATTTGTTTTGCTTGAACTTTCCTTTTTGTTTAATTTTACTTCTTTAAATAGTGAAACTATGAGTGAAACACATAGTAAAATAACTCCACACACCACAGCCATATCTGCAACATTAAAAATTGCGTAGTCAATAAATTTTAAATATATAAAGTCCCTAACACCGCCAAAGATTATTCTGTCTATAAGATTTGAAAATGTTCCACCTAGAATTAAACCCAAACAAAATTTTTGAAATTTGCCTGAAAGATGTTTTTTGCTAACAATTAAACAGCCAATAAGAACTGAAGCAATGCTTGAAATTATTATAAAAACTACTGTGAAATCTTCAAACAAGCTAAATGCCACACCTGTGTTGAGGGTGCTTTGAAACCATAAAAAATCACCAATTATTGACTTTGCAGCACTTCCATAAACCAAAAACTTTGTGAGCTGGTCTAACCCAATGGCAACTACTGCAACAATGAATCCTAGTATCATATATATATTATATCACAAATGCACAAAAAAAGACAAGCATGACTGCCCGTCTTTTTTATAAGTAATATTTAAAAAGAAAATTCAATACTATTTACTTTCTGAACCTTTGTCTTTTTTATCAACAGGTTCAAGTTTTGGAGCACTTCCAGGATCCATACCTGGCATGAAGCAGTCTGGACAAAGCCATCCTCCTCTTTGTTTAAGAGTATCTTTAAAGTAATTTGGATTATTCTTTTTAACCTCTTTACCTTCTGAATCCTTTTCAATAATTGTTTTACGCTTGTTATCTTCTGCCATTAGTTTATCAATAGTAAATGAACGATGACATTGATTACATTTAAGTCCCTTATTTCTAGTAGTTGATGATGTCTTTGTTGCCATAGCTTCATAGTGAGCAAGAGCATCAGTAACTTGAGCTTTTGTTGAAAGAGGGTCATTGAGTACTTTAAATAGATTTTCATTAGCTTCATCTTGCTCAGCTTTAGCTTTCTTAAAATCATGCTTACGCTTTGCTTCTTCCTTAATTTTACTACCAAGACCCCATTGACTTTTGGCTTGTTGAGTAAATCTCCTTCTTTCCACGCCATTTTCATCTTTATATTTTTCAGTTAAAGGAGAACTAAATACATCAAGTCCAACACTAGTCATAACTTTACTTCTAAGTTGATCTCTCATTTGTTTCTTTTTCTGTTTTGCTTTTTGACTTCTTGACATGCTTAATCCAACATATTCTAGTGTTTTAAGTGGAGGAACAACAACTTTTCCAACTGTACTTGTCACTTTTCCAGCTTTTTCAGTGAGTTTTTTGAATACATTGTTGTCTTTAATGTTAAGAGCTGCATCTTTTCCACCAATAATAGTTGAAACAGTTTCTGGAATTGTTTCAATGAGTGTGAATGCAATGAGCTCACATATTATTGCAATAAAGAAGTTTAGAGACTCTGTTATTTGACGAACTGTCATAACATTGAAGAATAATACACCAACTCTTCTAACTATTTTTGAAGTTCCTATATCATCTTGCGAGAAAAACGCTATGTTTTGAATTATTGGGAATAACATAAGCACAAAATTTATACCTAAAATAAATCCATACGCTCTAAATATTCTCTCAAAATAGCCTTTGAGCCATGTGCCATATGCCCCACCATTATCAATTGGAATAGTAGCACAAGCCGCAGGATAGGTTATGAATATTAGGAAGAGCTCATAAGCTCTTTCAATTAATGATGTTATAGCACTTAAACATACCTTAACAAGCAAAAATGAGCCAACCACCAATAAAAGATAATTCATTTTTGGAGCACTATATAGCTCAGTATATGATAGACAAAAATTTGTGACAAGATCTGTCGTTGGATAAGTTGGATTAAATTTCATGAAATAACCCAGCCGTATTCTGCCGTCTATGAGTGTATCAACTTCAGTTGGACCATTAGATTTATCGTAGGTTATTTGCAGTGCATCAAAATTGACATTGATTTCTGGAATAAGCTCTGATGGGTCAAAGAGTGCTTTTATCATCTTTATAAGTTTTCCTAGGAAACCACCCTTTGGAGCATCAACCTTGAGCGAGAAATAATCACCAAGCTGACCAGTTGCTTGAGCATCTATATCTTCCCTATAAAAAGCTATTATCGGTTTATCTATATCACCAGAAATTACTTTTATTGCAGTTGGATATTTTGAATTGCTGAATACACCTTTTGCAACAACAATACTTCCATCTCTAATATAGTCTGACCTAAATTCTGTGCCATAGTTTCCAACATAACCATTGACAAGAGGCATAAAATATCTTTGAGAAATGCCATCTGCTGTCTGAACCTCATTTTTTGAGGTCATAATAAATTTTGCACCCCTGAGTTCATCAGTCTCACCAACCACATGAATCACTCTAATTTGCATTCTAACTGTTGGATCACCCGAATCATCAGGTGCATAGTAGTTGCTATTAAAACTAATTAGTGAACCTCTGCGAATATTCATTAAATAATCGTTTGTGGTTCTAATTAAAACTTCATTTATTGGCTGACTAGTTTCTGTGTCATAGCCATTGAAAAATTTAATTTCATATTGATTCACAAGTGTGCTGAAAATCTTTTCTTTATCTGCGAAGTCGTCCTTTAAGTTACAAACGCTTCTAAGCACTTGCTCAATTGTTCTCATGTATAGCTCTGAACCAGATTTAACACAGAAATCAATAACATCTGCCATAACATAATACTGTTCTGCATATGATTGAATTTTCATTAAATCTGGATAAATTAACGACTCTCCATCACTTGGAATATAGTAATCATAATAAGTATCATATAGTTCTTTTGTATTTTTGACCTCATCACTACTACTTAAAATATCATTCATTGAGATATAAGGAGTGAAATCTGATGACAAAAATGTCATGTAGGTAGCATAAATTGGGTTAGTTTCATTTCCCGAATTTTTGCTATCTTGGAGATACTTAACAAAACCATCTGAAACTGAATGATCATTAAAATATGCATTTATCTCTGAGCTTTTTGTTCCATCAAAAGTTATTGGGATTCGTCCTCCATTTTGTGCATAAAGTCTATATGCATTTGCAGAAGATGACGCCGACACAAACACTTGCGTGCCAAGCGACATTGCCCCGCTTACATTAGTTGCTCTATATAATGTTTGTAGCAACAAATCTGAAACAATTATTCCTCCTATCGTAAAAAGAGGTGTAACTAATAATAGCAAAAATGCTTTTAACATTGTTTTTAAAGTTTCAAAAGGGCTAGCCTGCGAATTCTTTTTCATTGCATCATATTGCCCTTTGATTATTGCAATAATTGCAAAAACTATAATCATTACAATAGCCAAAACTATTAAGTTTCTAATTATTGCCGTGACTAAGTCACTGCCTGAAATAAGCAAATTAAAGACAATATCACTATCTGGAGATATCATGCTTTCAAGTGAATCCATAGCCATATCTAATCCAGCAAGTTTTTGAATGTATGAGAAAATTAAATCTACTAAATATAATAGATATTTTGCAATTGTATAGAATAGTCCATACAAGAAATTCATGACTTTTTGAACTGCAGAAAAAATATTATTTGCACAAACAAAGCGTGAGAAAACAGATGAATCAAAATTCACTAAGCTACTTATTAAGTTTGTCATGTTACCTGCAATCATCTGTTTTCTCCTTTTGTATTATTTTTTGCCTCCACCATAGTTTAGACCCATTCTGCCATAGAAACTTTGAGCATATTGCTGTCTTCTTTTATTTATTTCATCTCTTTGTTTTTTGTAGTTATTTCTATATTCTTTTGCTGCAGCTCTTGCAACTAATGGATTTATTCCCTTCGCTCTTGCTTTTTTATAAAGTTCTCTAGATTTTAGATAGTTATTTACATTTCCAACACCTTCAACGGCACCTCTAACAACTTGAACACCAGGAAGGGATTCTACAACTGCATTCTTTGCTTCAATTAAAATTTTTCCATTAATAACATCTCTTGCACCTGAGGTTACAGTTCTTATATCTTTAACCATTGAATCCTTTAAGCTTCCAAGAGACTTAATTATTGTTTCGCCACCAAGAGCTGATTTAAATGAGCTGTTTGCCTTTCCACCAGTGAGCATATTTAGAAGCATATCTGCTGCATTTTCTATTATGTTGGTTGCAACAACCACAAATATGATTCTTATTGCAGCATTGAGGATTGGTGCTGTAACAAAGTTTAGTCCACCAATCATGCTAATTCTCTCCATGGTTGAGTCACCAGCACTAACAAAATTCATGTTCATTACTATTGAAATCATGATAAAGTATAGATTAAATGAAATTATTAATCCAAACACACTAAGAAGTGTGCTGAACATATATTTCTTCCACTGGCTATATGCCTGTTGTTCTTCATCTGTATGCTTTAATGAATTCATTGAAATGCATAATGGTCCAGCAAGAACCAATAAAATCAAATCTAAAATTCTTCTTAAAACTGCACCAGATGCATTGAATAATAATGGAACTAATGTTATGAACGCAAGAACCATTAATAAATGCATTTGAATTGACATATTGAAGAATGCCGAGAATGAATCTAATACTGAAATTCCGTCAAAGCCATCAGCTTTTGAAATATTATAGACGTTTGTATATTGAACATAGTATACACTTGCATCTGAGTTTATGTAGCTCATTATATCTGATGAACCAATAAACATAGTGTTACCTTCATTTTTTGATTGAATGTTGTTAAATGAAGAAACATTTACATATTGCACATATCCAACAGTTGTTGTTTCTACTGAAGCATTAACTTTTTGAAGAGCACTCTCTTCAACCTTTGCAGTAGCAGTTATGTCTGTTCTATAGAATTTAGCAACATTGTCTTCAATCTTAATTGCAGTTGGTTTTAAATCTGGAGTTACAATCCCTTTTGCAATGATTGGATATGCAAATCTAACGCCATATTCTGAATCATAATAATCTGTGAAAATTCTGTGGCCATAATCATTGATATAATCCATGTAATTTGTTCCACCAAAAGAACCAGAATATTTACTGTTGCTCGCAAGGAATGGAACATATTTTCCTGTTTCATCATCATATGAGCATAGAATGAATACATCGCCTTTAGCCTCATCATATGAACCATTTCTCTGATAAAGCTCATCATACTCTAATTTTACAAGCTCTTCAATTGGTCTGTTTTCTATTCCGCAAAGTTTCAAGATTGTGCCTCTTGTTGACCTGTCAATATTAAAGCTTGCATATAAAGTTGACTTTGTTCCATAGTCATTACCCTGATAAATTATTTCATTTTTATATTTTACAAGGTTTGAACCATCTTGCTTATCTTTATTAACTGAAGAAAGTGTTGTGCCAATACTCTTTAAGCCCTTGCCATCTTCATTAATCATATAGTTAAATTGACCACTAATTAGATTGAAAAGTGTCAAATATCTAGCAGCATTCTCTGCTCCCTCGCCTTCATTTTTCTGATAATCAACCAAAGAATCAATTAAATAAGATTTTAAATCTTTGAATGTCATGCCATCAAGATCTACAGTCTTTCCTTCAATACCTAAGTCAATATCACCTTCTTTTTGCTCTTCACTTATAGTAAGGTAAGAAATAACATTCTTAAAAGCTATATGAATTCTATCACTAGCGGTGTAGCCCTCACCATAATAACCATGAGAGTTATAACCATTTGGTTGATATAAACCATAATAGCCTTCAATGTCACCTCCAGTTAAATAGGTGTAACCTGAACCAGTATTAATGGTTTTTATATTACTATCTGTTGTTTGAATATATACAAGATATCTTCTAAGACCAAGTCTAATAAATTCTTCTGAAAGCGAAGCAATTGAACCATTTTCGGCAACTTTAATCAAACCATTATTCTTATTGTTATTAATAAATTCTGATTCTGCTGGACTATAGTTTGTGCTTCCGCTTAAGAATTTTTCTAAAAGAGTAATATAAATATCACTGCAATTCATTCTATTTAAAGAATCTTCTGTATCACCAAAAATCAATCTTAAAAGTGTATCTGTATAAATTTCTTCCTCTGCAACAATATGATCTAAGATTAGATATTCTAGTGAAGTTTTATAACTGCCTCCAGAATTACCAAAGTATGCACCAATATAGCCATTTGTTGCATATAGCTCTTCAGTTAAGAGCATTGAATCACTAACATTATCTGAAAGATCTTTTAAGTTTGTTAAGAAGTATAATTTTGCAGTGTAGTCTGCAATGCTTCCTGCAAATTCTCTAAGTTCTGTGAAACAGTTTAACTTAGTTTTTACTCTATTACCATCTTCTGTATCTACTGCCTTTGTTGGGTGAATAATTCCTGTGAAAGTTGGACTAGTATATTGTGCATATACTCCAAACTGATCAAGATATGCTCCACCATAAACATATTCTGCAAGTCTTTGAGCAGAAATTGCTGTATCTAAAGTGTAAACCTTATTTCTAATAGTAAACTCAAATCCACTTTCAACATAGTTGTTGCTGAACTGTGCCAAAGTGAATGTTATGCTTGCTTTTTCAATCTTATCAATTGTATTTTGAGTTCCAATATAGTCATTTAACTTTTCATATATGCTTGAAAGTGAATTATATGTTTCACTATAAACATTTTGTGTGAAATTTACGTGAATTGATCCATTTGGTGTTTTTTCACCAACAGCAAGATCCATAACATCTGCAAGTTCGCTAAGCAAAGCTTCTATATTATCTCTTGTTTGAACAATTGTGTTCCACGAACTAACTTTACCCTCTTCTGAATCAAACATTAATTTTGTTTTCAAAATAATATCACTAGGGCTTAGTGTGTCTGATGCAAAAACTTTGTTTAAGATTTTTCCATAAGTAGTTGACGATGGGAATATTTCTTTTAGCCTATAAACCATCGAATTAGCATCAATTGAATAATTTCCTATTGTGAAATCTTCAACAAATTGATCATAATCTTCTTCAGTTTCAAGTGTAAATACTAGATTTGGGAAATATGCAAGAAGATATGAACCTAAATATGAGAATTTTTTTGTCTGTAATAATAATTTGTATATGTCATAGTATTGAATTAAACTTGAAGATGCATTTATGGTCATGTCACATTCAATTTCCCACCTATCAATGTTACCATAAATATAATCTTCATAAATTCTAAGATATACTGGAGATGTTAGAATCATACGATTTTTTAAGTCTTGACGAATTGACCAATAAACATGAAGCATATAGCTAAAATGTGATTCATCATTATCATTAAATCTATCAGTCGAACCACGATATGATGTATATTTTGTTTCATATTCTGCATTTAATTTTGAAATAAGTGTATCATATGAAACTGGAACAAACACATTATTTAGTCCAAGACCAGTTAAAAGATTTCTGATATCTTTTTCAGTATAACCTGTTTTGTAGTAACCTCTATTCTTAAGTTGCTGCTCTGTTATTCCAATCGTTTTTGCCCATTCAACCAAAGCATCAAGCTCACCAAAATGCAAACTTAAGTTTGTTTCTGCTTTGCTTGCATTGCTATTAATTATAGCTCTATAAACAGCATAATAGTTAAATGTATAAACTGGAACTGCATCATCTTTTAAGCTTGTATTTTCAAATTCAACAAGTTCTCTAAAGGTTGCATATTTAAATGCATCAACAACTTTTCCTGTTTCATCAGCAAAACCATTTATGTATGCATAATAATTTGCATAGTCTCCACTTGCAAATGCCAAAGTTTCATAAATAGCATATTGAGAATAAACTCTAGTTGCAATTGTGTATAAATATTCACCAAGATCAGATGAAAGTAAGATTGAAGCTAAATATGATTTATATATGCTCATTGTAAGGTTGCTCACTTCACCATCAACAATATTTAGCCCTCTTTCTGCAGCAACGTCATCTAGAATTTGAGCAAAGCCAACATTAAACATTTCAACAAAAACTTTTGCTTGAATTTTTAATGTTTCATATTTTTGTTCACCAAGCATTGCTAACATTAAAGCATTTATTACATCTTCATCAAATACAGAACTATATTCATATTCTGCAAAACCCGCATAACTTGTGTTTGCGATAGATAGCAAGAATTCTGAAAGAACCATACCAGCTGCAGTTATGTTTGCAGTGTTGCCACTTGCAACAAATTGTCCTGATGCATAAGAAGAATGATATTCACCAAGTGTGTCAAACCAGCCATTTGTTGCAATTAAGTTTGCCCAGTTGAGATCTGGATAAATTACTTGCATATCGTTCATGAGTTTTTGAACCCAGTTAACATCACGAACCATAACAGAAATTTTATAAGTATCAAGAGTTGTTAAACTAACTCTATAAACTCTCTCTAAGTTACTGTCTATTTTTCTAAAGTAAGTATATGTTTTGTCATCTACTGTTAAATTATAAACCAAACTATCATTTGATTTTACAAGTTCTCTTGAGATTTGTTCTCTTGATCTGCTAAGGTCATAATACAATTCGCCTGCATCTAATTTAAATGAATAACTATAGCCATCATTGATTAAATCTGATTTGCTAACTGCATTAGTTAACTTGCCAGTTACACCATCTTGTGCATCTGTGATGTTATAATAATGACCATTTATCATTAAATAATTTCTATCACCATCAGCACCCTTAATAACATAAACTTTTATTAAGAAGTCTTGTTTTAATTCTTCAAATTCACAGTTGCCAAAAATTGTGCTATTTGAGTGATCATATGCATATTCACGAACAATAATATAGTCTAAAATTGTCCAAGTTGAAATATCATTGATATCAAAACCTTCTGAAAGTTTTAAGTTAATTATTTTTGTTTCAGTTGAATCATTAAGTGAATCTGATATACTTGTGCTTACTCTGAGATTTACAAGCTCTTCATCTTCAGTGTTTACATTAAAGTAATAATAGTTGTTATAGATAAAATCTCTTGCATTAATGTCAGTTGTAATAGAAATTCCAAAAGTTCCAATGCCTGGATTTGTTACTGGTTTGCCATCTATCGAAACAAACAAATCTGCATCTGAATTTGATTGAGTAAAGATATTTGTAAGCTGTCTTTCATATTGAAGTTGCCAAATGTTGTAATTAATAAAATTATAATCAGCAATATTTCTAATAAAACTATTAAACACATCACTACTAACTGAGTTTCTGTAGGCCTCTATTGAAGATGCATTAAGATTTGCAAAGCTACCAAAGTTGCATTCACCCTCTCCAACTTTGTATACTTTATTTATAGTTACACTGCCATAATTATCATAGGATTCTAGTGCATACATTGTTGCTGGAACATAGCCAAGATTAACATAATATTGGAAAGTTTGAACCGATGAATCCATGTGTCCTGTTTTGAACAAATAATAAAGCATAAAGTCAGAATTTTTCCAAGAAGAATAATCACTAAAGTCAAATCCCTCTGAGAAGTATAGTTTAACTTCATTTGAGGCAATTATATTTCCTGTGGTTGAATCAGTAACTAAAGGATTTGTTTTCTTTGAAACATTACTTGCCCTTAGTCTAATAAATCCATAGTTAAATGCTGAACTAGAGTTCACATCATTAATTGTATTTGATGAATATCCAAAGAAACTTTCTGCTGAAGGAATTCGTGTCTTTTCAATTGTTCTGATATATTCTGTTGTTGAACCATCTTGAAGTTTTTCTGATAGAGTTGCTCCAACAAGATCAATATTAATATAGTATCCATTAACAAGCATATATCTGTTGCCGTCAATCGTATATATTCTAGAACTCATATTGTATGCTTTGTTTGACAAGTTTCCATCAGCCGCTTTGATAAGCAAGTCTAAAAGATTCCATGTGTAAAGGTTTTCAGTTGTTGCACTGAGATTATATGTATATGAATTAGCTGAAACAACTGAATTTATGCTTGATTCTTTTGATTGATCTTCATAGCCAATATAGAAAACATATGAACCAGTATTTTGATCTAGAATAGAATAAATTCTTCTTGCATCTTCACCACTTCCAATTTTTGCATAGTTTACTGAACCTGATTCACTTCCAGTGTATTTATAATAAAGCAATCCTAAAAGTGAAGAGTCTGAATCCAAAGAGAATGAAACACGTCTGTTTCCTGAATCAAAATCTTCTAATTTTACTGTTCCATCAGCTGAAAGAATGCTAGATGCAAATCTAACAAATCTTGTTGTTCCACCACTATTTAGCCCAACATATAAATATCTTTCATTTCCATTAACTTCTACGTCTGAATATAGCACAAAATCGTTGGTAGTTCTGAATGTCCCAAAAACATAATAGTGTGCTATATCAAGCCAATTCCAAGAACTAATATCTTCTTCTGTCATTTCTTTAGTGAAATTTAATGGATTAGATGTGTATGATGAAACAACATAGCTGCTAATTGCATTTTCTATGTTTTGATTTAAATTTTCTAAATCATCTATAACCTCACTTGGAGATTTAAATGCCCCACTAGTCTGATAGCAAAGAGCTGCTCTATAGCGAAGTTTAACAATTTCTGATTGAATATCATTGCCATCTGCATCAAGAAAATCTGTTACATTGATGTTATAAGTTGTTACTTTGCCATTTATATCTGTCAGTCTAATAACAAAATATAATCTGTTTGCTGATCTTGTTAAGTATCCTGAAACATCAGAAGTTACACCAATTTTATTTAATATTAATCTAAGTGGAGTATAAGTATTGATATCCTCCAAATCAAAATCAGAAACATTATAAGAAATATTAGTATTACCTGTGGTTGAACCAATGTTTCCAACAACATATGAATTATAATAATTGTTAATTAAAATATCAACAAGGTCTTCATAATCATTATATCCTGATGCCAATCTATCAAAATTAACTATGCTTGAATTGTATTCAACAAACGTTCCATCAATTGAAATATAACTCTTTCCTCCAAGGAGTGAAGAAGTATAAATTCTATAACTTGCAGGACTTGTGTTATTTGTAAGTTCAAAAATAACTGAATCCATTAAATTATAATTATTTGAACCAGTTGAACCACTAAATGAATTATATGTTCCACTAACAACAAATGGATTTATATTTGAATTTAAGCTTATGGTTGAATTTGTTGATAAGCTTGCAATATTATCCATATTAAAATTATCTACTGTAAGATAATATAAGGTGTTATCTTTTTCACCAAGAAGCAAATAGTTTGATACACCATTTGTGTATAACTCATAAGAAACTTTTTGAGTTAAATTTAAGCCAGCTATAATTACATCAAGATTAGTATAATTTCCATTTACTGCATCACTAACAAAAATATAGTCAAGATTATTTGCATGAGACAAACTATTTTCACCCTTGCTGACCATTAAAACTTTGCTTGAAAGTCCACTATCTTTATAATATTCTGTTAATGATTGACCACCAAGGTTAACAGCTCCTGATGTGACATAGCTCTCCTGTGAAATAGTTGAGCTGAAAATGCTACTATTTGAAATACTTACAGCATAGTCACCAATAATATATTTCATTTCCCCATTAACATTTGCAATATAGTTATTATATCTTCCAGTAGCTCTTCCAGTGAAAAGATATATAGCAAGGTCAAAAATTGTGTAGGTTGAAAGATCATCTGCAATAAAATTTGAATTTGTGTAGGTATAAGTTGAAAGATCATTATAAATATCTAAAATTTTATCTGCACTTTCTGCTCCAAATCCATAGATATTAATTAATGCATTAACCAAGCTTGCAAACACATGAGTATTGCTATTATAAGCATCACTATTTGCTATGTTAGAAATCAAATCTTCTCTCTCAAGCAATAGTTTTTTAATTTCACCGTTTGAAGAATTTGATAATCTTTTTGCAATGAAGGTTATAAGTTTTGTATCTAAAAATTCATCGAAATCATTATATCCTAAGTTCACTAAATAGTTTTCGTTTAAATAAATTGTTTTATCTCCTGAACCAAAACTATAAAGATTTGAAGTAAGATTTGCACCAATACTTACACCCTTATAAACAACTGAATTATATTGATAATTCTCAAAATTTGCAGGCAATCCAATTATTCCACGACTATCCAAAAGGAAGAGAATATAATCTCTCATTTTCCATTCATTCACGTTTTCAAAACTAACATTAGAAGAAAATGTGAAATCTCTTATTTCTGTTTCTACCTTTGAAAATACTGTATATGGATCTGTAATAAGTGTGAATGCAAGGTCATCATTTGTGCTAAATCTGTTGTTTTCAAGTGTAGTTTGCTCATTTATTACATTTTTAATATTTTGAGTTGAGATATTATTAATATCATCAACGCAAAGATATACTGTTTTATACTTGCTATTATTCTCAGTTAACTGACTCTGAATTTTATAGTAAGTTTTTCCATTAAACTTTCCAACAATGCCTGGAAGTGGTGTATATTTTAATGAATCAACAGTTAGACTTGAGTTATTTAAATATTTGGCATATAAATAGAATAAGAAATAATCTTTATAGCTCCAAGTGTCTACATCTCTATAATCGAAACCTGGAGTATATTTTAAGTTAAACTCAATTTCTTCGCTTAACACATAGTTAATATTTCTTTCAAGATTAGTGAAAATTACACCATCATCTGAGTCAATTATAAAGTCATTTGCAGTTTTATTTGTTGTTGTGTTAGTTGAAATTCCAAACTCCCCTCTTATGTCCTCAATCTTGATAGCATTTCCATTGGAACCAACATAGTTATAGTAAGTTGTTAAATATTTATCTTCAATACTCTCTAAGAAGTTTGAACTACTTGTTGAGCCTGTCAACACATAATTGCTTCCTGATGATGGAGCAGAAACCAAATAGTATGTTCCATTTAGCAAAACATATCTATTTTCTGTTTCATTTCCTGCAGCATCATAATCTCTTATTTTGTATGTTGAAACCTGAATTCCCTTACCCAAATCTGAAATATTATAGTTTGAGAAAGTATTGTTATATGAAAGGTCTTTATAATATTCATAGATTAAAATTTGGTCTGTATAACTCCAAGTTGATGGATTATTTAAGCTAAAGTTACCTTGTTTTCCAACAAATTTAAGTTCTGCTTTCTCTGGTTCTTCAGATAGAATTGTGTAACCCTTTTCTAAGAACTTTGCATCTTCATTTGCATCTAAAACATAGAATTTGTTGCCATAGCTATCAACTTCAGTTTCAGATTTTTTAATTTTATAGTATGAACCATTGATATATACAACATAAATTACTTTTTCACTAGAAAATGCTCCAGCGTCAGGATAATAATCTCTATATACAATTTTATAAGCATCTAGTGTTGCATTTCCACGATTTTCATAACTTAAATCAGAAAATGAATAATCTGCAAGTGAGTTGTTTGATGAGAAATGATAATATTCATACATCAAAATTTCATCAGCTGGTGTCCAAGTACTCATATCATTAATTTTGAATCCATATGAGAAATGTAGAGAAACTTTTTCATTTGCCCATTGAACCATGTTGATGGAATTTGGGTCTCTTTCCATTTCATTATATTTCATATCGCCATATTGATTTAAGCCAAGGAGTGCACTAATTGAATCAAGTGCATTTGAAATTGGAGAAGTTACATCAAAACCCATTGAGAATGACACTGTGTAGGTGTCGTTAGTTTTTCCATCTCCGTCAAGGTCATTTGCATCTCTATATGTGATATTTAATGACATATTTGCTGCATCAAAAACACTTGAGTCTACATATTTCCACTCAATGTCATTATCATCTATTGCCTTAATATAAAAGTTTGTGTTAGTTAGCTCACAATAATCAATAAAGTCAGCCATAACCTGATATTGTTCTGCAGTGCAAACAAAACTTTCATAGTAGTCTGCGTATTTTGAATTGTTTGTTAATTTGTTATTTTCATAAGTTAATGATTCATTGAAAGAAAGAAGCAAGTTTTTATTTATATCAGTTGCAGTGTTTATTAACTTTTCTTGAACTGAAACAGACTTGATTTTATAAACAAGTTCTTCCTTTTGGTCAGCACCATAATCGTCAACATTATATGCTTCAATAAGCACAGGAACACGCTTATTATTGTTAGCATATTGCCTATATTTATTTACATCATAGGTCGATGTCGCAAGCACCTGACCTGCTATTGTTGTTTGATTTTCACCTTGAAGTGCATTGTTAAATGCAGTTAAAACTGAATTTACAGCACCAATGATTGCAATCATGGCAAATGGAAGAAGAATTGCTGACATAATGCCTTTGAAAAGCTTCATTACAATAGGACCCTTTTTATTGGTTTCCTCATTGCCCTTACCTTTTGCATTAGTTGCAGTTTCAATCTCTTGTCTAATTATTGCAACAATTGTGAAAATAATCATAAGCACAATTGCCACAGCTAAAATTGCTTTAAAGGTATCTACCAAAATTTTGGTTGCATCATTTTTTGTTGCAAAATTTAAATAATCATCAACAGTTGTGCCAATGCCAAGAAACTCATATACAATGGCTTGAAGAGCATCCATTATACCAAGCACAAATTTTTCTATTATCCAAATAAGAGATAAAATCCAGTTCCAAAGCCATAAAAAAACATTTTTTATAACAATCCAACCGAGCGATGGTGACATCGCTGCCAAAAATGATTGCCCATGAGAAACAGCAGAACATGGTTCTGCCGCTATTAAACACATTAAACTCTTTAACATATTTAACATGGGTTTCTCTCCTAAGTGATTTTACTTTGCATCTTCACGAAGTTTTTCAAACAAGTTGCGGACTCTGTCATTAACAAGAACATCTATGTTTGTTCTTGAGTATGGACTTGTCATGAAGAATGCCCTACCTCTTGGGTTTGTTACGATTGTATCTTGTTCTTTTTCATTAATCTTTCCAGCTTTTTCATATAAAAGAACAAGGTCTGAAATATCTTGTGGTGCAAGTGAGAATATCATTGAATATTGACAAGCATTGATAATAGCTGTTGATTTTCTTGCAATTTCAGGAGATCCTGTGAAGTCTTTAATGTTTTGTGTGATAACGATTTGTGATCCTTCGTATTTTCTAATACGCTTTGCCATTTGTTGCATGAAATCTAGTGCTATTGTTTGTTTTGGATCAATGAATACGTGAGCTTCATCAATAACAACAATAATTTTACGTTTGCAGTGATATCTTGCATTATAGTCTTTATTATTAATAACTTCATTGTTGAGCCAGCGCATGACAAGAAGCATCTGTGCATTTGCAACAGCACCTGCATTGTTTGCAAGTAGTGACTGAAAGTTAAATACAATAAAGTTTTCTGCAGATGAGATTGTTGATGGACCATTCCAAAGAACCGCATTTCTTCCACCCTCTGCAAATTTATTTAGGTATATTTTTAATACCTTATAGTTATTTCTGTTATATTCATCAGTAGCAGTTTCATAAAGTTCACAAATATAGTCATATAAGTCTTGCATAATTGGAAACTGCTCTGGTTTTACTGTTTCAATTTGAGTTGAATTTGTTATACCAAACTTTGCATACAAATCTTTAAGTGCCTGGGTCAAAAGCTCCATGCCATCCATAGTGATACCCTCAAGAATCATTCCAAAGAATGTCTCTAAGAATTGCATGTGCATGGCAAGTGAAACATTTCCATTTGCACTCTCTTCATCATCTTGTGAAGCATTAACTTGAAGTGGGTTAATTCTTCCCTCTCTAGCAGAACCAACATCAATAACCTTTCCATACATATTTTTTGCAATGATGTCATATTCTTTTTCAGGGTCAAGAATAAATATTTTACTATTATCAGCTGCAAGGTTTGCAAGAAGTGATTTGGTGCAGAAAGATTTTCCACAACCAGATTTTCCCATGATAACCATGTTTGAGTTTATTCTCTCTTTATCTCTTTGGAAGAAGTCAACAAACACAGGCTCACTATTCATTCCAACATAGAATCCTTTAGGGTCTTGAATTGCATCTGAAACAAATGGGAAGATTGCCGCAAGAGATGATGAGTTAATACCTCTTTCAAATCTCTTAATTGTCATACGTCTTGAAACGTTGCAGTTTGTGAAGGCTTCCTTTTGTTTTCCAAATAAGTCATAAGCTCTAAAGCCTGCCCTCATAACTTGAGTTCTAAATGCTTTCTTTTGCTCCTGCTCAACCATCATATAAATATTTGTATCAAACAAAACTTCTGAACCCTGCTTGATGTATTGCATAAGTTCTGTTAGTGTTTGAAGATGAGTTTGCACTTCAAGCTGTGAAGAAGCTTTTCCACTTCCTTCTGAAGCCTGAATTCTAACGTCCATAATAGACTTATCTAATCTCTTTTCTGATTGAGCTTGCTCAACAGGTTTAAACTTAACACATACTCTTGCACCAGGCACTGAGAAGAATGTTCTTCCCCATGCATTTGGAACTGTTAAAGGATACTCTGAAAGTTCAAAGAAAGAAAGATTTCTTCCATCAATGTTAACTTTGTTTAAACCAAAAGAAATTTTATCTGGACAAATCCAATTCATAAGTTCTTTTGGATCAATATTTTTAACTTCCCTTTCATCAAAGTTTGTTGTATAGTAACTCTTTAAAAATACTGCGGTTTGTTTGCGGTCTAGAATTTTGCATTCCATAGCACCACCTGAACCACTTTCTATAGTGCTTGAAACAAAGTTTACAACCTGAAGCAAACTCTTGATGCTTGAACAATAGAAAGCAAGATACATATGATCTTTATAAACTGGAAACTCACTATCAACATTCATAGACTCAAGATTTGCAATTCTAGCTTCTGCAATTTCTAGTCTTGGTCTTGCTTCGTTAATGTTTGTTGTTCCGTTTCTAACAGACTCTAAGATTTCTTCTCTCTTTTTGCATTCGTTATCAATATAGTTATCAAACACCATTGGTCTAGCAAATTTATAAATTGCACCAAGGTCATCTGGAGAAATTGTTTTTAGTGCACTCTCTAAGGTGTCAATATAAGTGTTTTGTCTTGACTCAGAAAGCATATAAAACTGAATACAGTTAATCTCAATAGCTGCACCAAAATATTCTTTATAGTCAATAATACCTATCTGTCTTTTTTCGTCATATTCTTGCTCTAAAATTCCAGCATAAGGCATAAGATTCATCACATTCTTGTGTGAACTTTTTTTCATCTTTTTGTAGGTGTTTATTCCAAATATATGTTTAAATAAATCACCTATTTGTTTGTATAGTTTAACACCTGGTTCAAAACTAAAAAACATGATGATTGTAATAAACACAATCACTGCCGAAATTATTAATCTGACTGTTAAACTAAACATACTTGTCATGGCAAGTGCAACAAGCACAAGTGCAAACAAAATAACAAATATATCAGAAAAATTTAACCCTTTAAAAAACTGGGTTTTAACCTTCGTTGCTTTTGGAATCATTCTTGCAGCCATCTAATTTTCTCCTTAATTAAATTATATAACTTTTACAATAAACTAGCAAATATATAGCGTTTTTTTAATAATTTTGTAACTTTTTCGCACTTTTTATTGTTTGTTTTTTAACTCTCCAATACCAAGTTTATCAAAAGTATCTTCAAGCATTTTTGTATCATTCTTAACTCTTGATAAGTCATTAATTATTCTAATATAAACTGCCTTTTTAGCCTTATATTCTTCACTTGTCTCTGACAAATTTTTAAGTTCATCACTAATTTTATCTCTTTCCTCAGTCAATGTTTTTATAATAATGCCAGACTGTTTTACTACACCACCAAGTCTTGTATTTTTAAGTGAAATTTGTTTTACATTTCTAAGCCTTAAGGTTTCATTTACCCTATCAATACTAGCAAGCATATTAGATATAAATTGGTTAACAACTTTTCTAATTTGCATAGCAAGCTTTGTATCTGTTTTTGGATTGATTGGAACATTATTTCCTTTAAGGAATACATCTTGATATGTGAAGATATCTGCAACTTGACTATTAACTTCAATTGATTGTTTCTTTGCTGTTTTATCTAATTTTGCAGCAAATTTTTTCTCATAACTTTCTTTTGTCTCTTTAGCTTTAAGCATATAAGACTCTAAAATGATTAGTTTTTTCTCTTGATCTGAAATTGCTGTTTTAATATTTCTAACCATATTTCTAGCAGTTGAAGAACCTGTCTCTTTACCCTGTAGCTTTTCAAGCGACTGTCTAAGGTCTTCAAGTTTTTCTTCAGTTTCTGAGAACTTTTCATACCTTCTGTTAAACTCTTCAACAATCATTTTATACTCTGGGTCTTTGTTCATGAAGTCTTGTTGCATTTTTGTTTGAGCAACAGCATTTGTTCCCTTCTTCACAAGCGTCAACACTGCAAATCTGCCATAATCAACATTTTTACTAACAATTTCACTGCTAGATTTTAACGACAATTTATCTCTAAATTTTGGATCATTTCTAAATTCATATGGTGCTGGAATATAAAGTGAAATTGAATCTATTCTCTTCACTGCTTGAAGCATAAGTGTTTGCAGTCCTTTCAAAATATCTCTCTGCTGAATTGCAGGACTTTCATTTTCCACTCCACCACCAACAAGTTGAGTAATGAGAGTTTTTGAATTATATATTTTGTTATAATTTTCACCCAAGATTTCTTTTGCCTGAACAGAATATTCTCTACCATTTTGTTTTGTGCTTAAGTTGTTGATTTTGTCAGTCATTATAGCAATCTGTCTTCTAATCTCTTGAGATTGTTTAGCCCTGTCTTCATCAGCAACTTGTTTCTTTGGATCACCAATAATGCTTGACGAGGCACTTATTGCACGACTAAATCTTGAATCCAAACTAAATACTGCATTTTTACCAGTTTTAATTGCTTCAGAAAGTGATTTAGGCATTTTCATAGGCACATAATCGCCAAAGAATTTTGCCTGAACACTATCTGGGCTTTCACTCATATAACTAACAACTTCTGTCATTTCTGAATAAATAACTGACCTGAAAAGATAATTTTCTCTGTAGAGTTTCTTCACTGAAGCGAGCACTTCTGCTTCTTTTTCTTTTTTAATTTTTCCGTTTTCTGCAATATAAACTTTTTCTGCTGCCTGCTTAGAAAGTTTATCAAAATTATAATCATCTATAACTGTTTCTTTATCAAGCGATAAAACTGTTTTAATTTCACTTAAAATCTTATTATTTTCTTTGCCAGAAATAAATGCATCTTTTAAAACATCTGCTCTAATATTCTTATTGCGATTAACTGTATTTATAAATTTTGCATCTAATTGTTTCTCATTGAAAGTTAAAAGTAAATTATTTCCACCAACTTGAAGCATAGTTGTTTTAAGTGATTGGTTTTCACTGAAATAGCTATTTATAACATCTACCCTTAAAAATTGCTTAATTTCGTCATATGATAATTTTGAAGCATTCTTTTTTAAATCTTCTTGTCTTGAAATAAGTTCTTTCAGTATTACATCTTCATTTACTAAGTGAGTGTTAAGCAAGATATTTTTAAGAATATCAGACTCTGGATTTTCCCTTAAATGTCTATTTAATAATGAAACTCTATAATTAAAATCTCTTTTTTCATCAAAATCCATTTCGCTTGGATCTGGAATATCAGTTACTTCAATCTTTCCATCTTTAATTCTTTTTTCTATATTTGATTCTATTATTCGCTTTTTTGCCGATTCAATAACCTTTGATGTTTCATCAAAACGATCTTTGATTATTTGATTATGCAAGTTTTCAAAAATTTTTTCATCAAGATTCTCAATAACTTTTTGATCTAAATTTGAGTTTTTAAATTCACATTCAGCTAGTCCAATTTCTGATCTTAATTGTTTTGAAGCAAAAAGTAATTCTTCAACAGACTTATTTAAATCTTTAGCTTCATCTAATATCTTTTGAGCGAGTTTTGTTTTTTCTTTTGCTGGTTTGTTTACTATTAGTGAGTTTGCAAATGCAAGATCGGCATTTTCTTTGTTATCATTAGATAAAGCCTCATATGCTTCTCTTAAAATTCTATTTTGAGCAGAAAGGTCAAGTGATGCAAATTTTACATCTTTATTTTCTTTTTCAAACTTTTTTATAGCTGTTTCAGTTTCTTTTTCGTTTCCTCTAATTATATCTG
This sequence comes from uncultured Clostridia bacterium, assembly GCA_949878595.1. GTDB lineage: Bacteria > Bacillota > Clostridia > Christensenellales > UBA1242 > RGIG1681. The sequence goes on along the minus strand of CATLBG010000002.1, from coordinate 7,169 downwards.
AAACAACATTATCTCTGCCCCACAATCTCATAGCTATAAGTTCTTTATTATGCTTATTATTTTCATATCCAGATCCAGAAAAATACCTCTCAACAAAAGTTTGGACATCTTCTTCTGGTCCATTCATTAGCGATTTTCTGAGTTCTTCAATATCAATTAAATCTTTTTCAAAATTATAGGCATAATCAACATTATCTTGCTTATCTGCCCTTTCTTCAAGCTCATCAGAAATCTCACGAAGGTCTTTGTTGTTTAAAACTTCCATAACCTCGTGATAACTCAACTCTTTTGCAAGTTCTTCGCTTCCAACTACACTAAAAAGCTTTTGCTGTTCAGCTTGACTCAATGCAAGATAACCTTGCTCAGTACCCATTCTTGAAAGGGCTTGAATTTGATCTGATGGGAGCAATTCAATTATTGCATCAACAGCTTCATTGTAGGCCTTAGGGTCTTCACCCTGAAGCCTACGCAAAAGTTCAAGTCCCTTTTCTGGGTCTTCTTCTAAAGAGTTCAAATAAGATTTAATTTCTTCTTGAAATTTAGGATTCATTTATCCTGCTCTCCTAATGTTTAATTTTTGTTGATTTTTTCTAGTACTTTTTTGGTAATTGCCTCTATAAACTGTGGGTCATTTTCTAGTTTATTTCCACCATTCATAAAGCTATTTGCAATTCCTGTTTTATCGTTTTTCTTCATTTCTGTTTCAACTTTCTTAAGTCTATTATTTATTCTAGAAATTGTAGTTGAACTTTCAAGTTCACTTCTAGCTTTCATAGCTGCATTATATTTTGAAATTTCCTTAATTTTTTCTAGAAGTTTACTATTTTTTACTAAGACTGAAACAATTTGATCATTAGTTGCACTATCAAACTTTATTCCATCACTCTCAATTTGTTTAACTACTGAGTTTTTAAGTTCTTTTGATAGGCTTGTGTCTGATTTTATTACTTCCTTTACAGCTTTTGCAATTGCTCTATTTCTCTCAGCTTCTGATCTACCAAGAGCTGACCCCATTCTGTTTGAACCATGCTTTTTGATAAGTCTCTTTTGATCTTTGCCAGAAAGTAAATCCCAAGCACCAAGTTTGAATTTGCCTTGCAAATCACGAGTTTGAGCCATCAATAGAACTTCATCGGCAAATCCTTGTGAACCCATCAATTTCTTTACATCAGCGTCATTTCTATGAGCAAAAGCATCTGCAGCTGAACTGAATTTTCCATTTGAAAGATTCATTATTGCTTCGCCTAAAAGTTCTGGGTCTTTCTTTGCATTACTAATAATTTTTTCTTGAAGAGTTCCTGAAACTCCTTCACCAAGTGTTAATGAGATATGGTTATTTGCAAAATCAGAAAGTTTGTTAAAGTTGCCTGATTCCTTTGCAAGGTTAACTAATGCAGAATCGTCTAAGTCATTAATTGATTTATCACCAAGCATGCTAGAAACAAGTTTGCCCATTTCACCACTAGAACCGTGAGAATTTCTTATAAGATTTGCAATTGCACTGCTACTTGCAGAATTATTTGTGCTGAACATTGCACGAGCAAACTCTTCATCAGATGTTCCCTCATCAGCTAAATATTGTGCTTTTAGTGTATCATATAGAGATGAATCTGTGTTTTCATTAAAGTCTTGGAAGCTGCGACCATTTTCTGCCTCTGTTGCACCATCAAGGTTATTAGCTGCTCTACTTGAGCCACCACCACCAGATGCTGGTGCACCCTCTTCTGATTTTTTATCTTTTCCATCAGAATTAATTTTTTCTCTATAGCCTCTACCAAAACCTTCACCCCATTCACCAATCTTATGATCAATTGCTTGGTTAACTTTGTTAAATGCTCCAGAAACTAGGTTTTTGCCTGGAATAAAGTTCGTTGCCTTTGAAACGACATTCTTTGTGCCATCAATTAAAGTTTTTCCTGACACTGCATTTGCAGCATCTGAAAGATTCTGACTAACTTGTTGTTTTGTTTCCTTACCCTTAGCATAAACATCATCTGCACCAATTAATCCAGAGATAACTCCTGGAAGAGTTTCTATCATTGTGAAAGCAACAAGCACAAACAATATGTATACATAGTCGTTTAGCATGCTTGCACTAATTGGAAGATATTTGAGGAAATAGGTTCCTGATTCTGCAATATCTTGTTCTGTGAATACCTGTGAAAGTGATCTTACTGGAGCAAGCAATATGAAGAACACATTTATGCCCAAAATTACGCCATAGGTGCTGAGAACCTTCTTAATAAGAGGCTCCTGTATTCCACTTTTAAACTTATTGCCTTCATCAAGTGGAATTGTAGATGCCACTGCTGGCATAGCGAGGAAGTATAGAGTGATTTCATAGAATCTTTTGATAATTCCCCAAAGTGCAGTCATAAGAGTTTTGATAATCAACACTGAAGCAATTACCAATATCCAATAACTTATTTTTGATTGAATATAGAATGTTTCAAGTTCAACATCTGCATTTTCAAAGAAATAGTCAAATTGAATACCATCTGAAAGTTTGAAACTATTATCCAATTCAATGTTTCTATTCATAGAATAAAGTCCAAAGCTTAAATGTACTCTAAAATTAATTAGAGGTAAAATCGCAAAACTGAGTTTCCAATTTTCTATATTTGAACTTGTTCTATGAAAACTTGTCACAAAAGAACCTTTGATTCTGTTGTAATAAGAAAGCATTTCCGCGTCGCCATTATATTTATTTTGAGTTGAAATGTTATAATAGGTGTTTCCATCATATAAAATACGAATTGATTTTGATGCAATTTCTGATGGTGAATTTACCTCTGTTCCAAGATTTTTATATATGGTTGCAACATAGTTTCTACCATTATAAAGACCATATGAATTGCTTTGAGCATTCCATGAAAATTCTGGGCTTACCCAAATAGAGAATGACCAACCCTCCTCTGAACTCTCAGAAGCAGCAACTAAAGAATCTGAATCCTGGTTATATTCTTTAAGTCCAAGACCAACTTTTGTTACACTTTTTTCTTCAATGCTAGCAGCTCTAATAGTTGGATTTCCATTGATAACTTCATCATAGTAAATTAAACTATTTTTATCAGTAAGCTTCATATAAAGTTTAGTTGTTCCAAGACTTGTTGAAGTATCAACTAAATCATTAGTTTCAACGTAAATTGAACCATTTTGCACGAATGAATTGCCAAATTCATAAGAATGAAATTCTTTATTTATGGTTGTTCCACCAACAGTAAGTGTGTAAGTTGGATCCTTCATAAAGGTTGCCTCAAAATTACTATTCTCAATAGTATTTCCATAACTATCTAAAATTGTAACAGAAGCATCTGCATTGACACGCATAGTCATATAATAAGTTGGACCATCTTCTGAAAGTTTAAATGAATAAATTTTGTTAAGTCCAGTGCTATCTTTCATGCCTGTATTTGTTGCTGTAACTTTATAAGTCGTGCCATTTTTTTGCAATGTAAGTTTGATTGTAAATCCATCATTCTTCTCATCAAATATCTTTTTATTTGATTCATAATAGAACTGAGTATGTGGATTTAAAAGTGCACTGTTTACACCAAATCTGCCTGGATTATCTTTAAATAGATTATCCCATGAAAAAGTTGTTAAATACCAACAGTTTGTATTAATTGAAGAACTTGTTACAGTAAAGTTTTCATAGCTTGGGCTAGTCATTGTTGCCCCAGTTTCAACTGTTATTGGTTCTCCAACTTCACCAGTATAGTAATTGAAAAGCTTAAATGTATATTCATCTGAATGATATAAATATGAAGTGTTATCATCATTCTTTTCAACTGGTTCTGCAAAAGTTACTTTATTGTTACCATCAACAGTAACAAGTCTACCTGTTCCCTTTGTATCAAAATATATATTAACATATTGATACTTTCCACCCATAACTATCTGTTTTTCAGAAGTCATAAATAGTTGCAAATTGCTATTTCCACTAACATTGTCTTGGAATGTGAAATCTGATGGTGACAAAACTGCAATTTCTTTACCAAATTCCGAACTATTTGATAATGATACATAGTCATACATGAGTCTATATCTACGAGATTTTGCAACAATATCTCTAGAATTCTCATTTGAGACAAATCCATCAGCAGTTGTTGAATATGAGCAAACAGAGAATGAATCTGAAGTGCTTTCTACAGTAAGGTAATAATTAGTTCCCTGATAAACAAATGTGAAAAGTGAATATGTTTTATCTCCACTACCATCATTAACTGTAACTGATTGACCAGCATAAGTTGCTGAGCAGAATATTGACCCACCAGCACTAACTGTGTATTCAAGAGGTATAACCAATGTTTGAATAACATCAGGAGTAATACTATCTGTTCCTGTAATTTTGAACCTATTTTGCAATACTTCTCCTGAAGAATCAGCCATATTAGTAACACTATAATTTGGATAAATTGCAGTATCAACTGAAATTCCATCTCTGATAGTTAGAGTATTATCTCCAAGCCCTAAAGTAACATCACCTGGGCTTTCACCATTAACTATAGACTTATTTAAAGTTTCAAATTTTGAAATAATAGTATTATTGTTAATTGCATCTTCATACTTGATGTAAGTTTGACTATCAGAGTCAAATGTCATCAAATAAAATTCTGTATCTGAATAGCCAATATAGAAATATTTAGTTCCACCATCTGCAGAAAATTTAAATTCAATAGTCTTTCCTGATTCAGTTCCCGAGAAAGTTGCATTAGCCAACTTTTTATAACTATCAGGATCAGCATTTTCATCAACTACTGCATTTGATAAGAAATATTTTAAATTAATATTTAACTGTTTAAGTAGTTCTGGAGTTATTGTAACATCTTGATAAACACCAGAATCATCTTTCTTTTGAATTTTGAATGAGTTTGAGGTTTTTAAAGCATTAGAGCCATCTGCCACAGTTGATAAATCGAAACCTGATGTTGGGAAAATCTCACCTGAGCCATTATTTCTAATCACATAATCTGAAGCATCTCCAAAGCTTAAACCACCAAGACTTGCAGATGTGTCTGATGGATAGTTTGCTGATGGATATCCAGCATACTGAATAACTGTTCCGCTAACATCCATGTAATAATAATATGGTTTGCTAGCATCAATTGATGTTCCATCTTGCATCTTTGAGCCTGTTTTAATATAAGTTGGAGAACCATTCATTGCATCAATATTTCCAACTTTTGAACCAAGCAATGTTTTATTTGCAAAAACACCTTTTGCAATAACCACACCTCTATAATCTGATGAATAATAATCAGATGAGAATGTGTATTTGTTGCCTGTTACTGGATCAGTAAATGCTTTGCGATTAACAAGTGGAACATATTTTGTTGAAGTTCCATCTCTTTCAACAACCTTATAACACATAATAAATTTTGAACCTTCAAGTTCATTAGACACACCAGCCTTTGCAGTATATAAAACATTTCCAGACTCAACATCACTAACCATATCTGAATAGCTAACAATAAATGGAGTTGTATTTGCAAGTGGTGTATTTGTAAATGGATATTGTGAATCACCATTTGGAATTGTTCCAGAAGGCATAATATTCAAGCTCTTAGTTGAATTGTTATATGAAATCCATTTTGAATCAACAGTATACTCACCATAATTCCAGTCAATCATATCTGATGTCATATCAAGCATATAAAGTGTTACGCCATTATTATTCATAAAGTCAACAACATCAGCCATAACATGATATTCATTTGCAAGTTGAACCAATCCAAATTGTCCACCATCAAAATATGTAGACATCATTGAAGAGTTATAGAGCATTTTTACTGATGAAAAGCTCTCTAACCCCATATAACTAAGAATTGATTTATTTTCTCCTAAAATTGCACTATCATCATTTGCTCTTGATAAAACTGAATAGCCAAGACTTGTTTCAAAGTCATGCTTTGTATCATAAATTGAAGCATAACCCCATGTATTCCAGAAAGCATTCCAAAGTTCTTCACAACTTGAACCACTGAAATTTTTGCCATCAATAAAGCCTTTTGCCCCAGTTGAACTGCTAAAGTTTCCTCTTCCAATTTCGTTATAGATTGTTCTATTGCCAGCATCACCAGTTTCGCCATCACCCATAATATCTACACGAAGAATGTTTTTAAGATAATAATACATTCCAACTTTATTATCAGATGAACATCTAACCATGTAGTATTGTCTTTGATTGCCAATATCCATGCCAATGCAGTATCCAGAAAAACTTCCACTGCCAATATCAATCATATCAAACATTGTGTTAACTTCATAGAGAGTTGCACCATTACCCTCTCTAAGAGCTCTAAGATATTGAGCATAGTCGCTATATTGATTGATATAACCATCGTTATAATCAGTTGAACCATACCTGATAACTAAACCATCTTTAACATAAAACTTAATTGTGTCAGTTATCGCCGAACGCTGCCCCGATTTTGCATAAACCCTATATCTATTTGCATTTTTACTACCAATCAAAAACAGTGTTCCACCAAATGTTGAAGCCATGTCTATGTTTAAAGCCTTATATATTGAAGCTAGGATTGCATTTGAAGAAATAATTCCTAGGGTAAGGGTTAGTGGAAACACAAGAACCATTGCAATTGCTTTTAGTGCATTTGTAATGATTTGAGCTTTTGAGTTGGTTCCATCACCAAAGTTTTTGCCAGTTACATATTGCCATTCAGATTTTATGATTGCATATACTGTAAAAATAATTAATAAGACTGCAAAAACTGCAAGCATTGTATTAAAAACTTTTTGAATCGTATCGTTATAGAGAAATGAAAACAACAAATCACTGCTGGTTGCACCTTCAATTGAATAAACATTGTTATTCACCCAATAATCTAGACCAATAAGTTTTTGAATGAAATATTGAAGGAAATCAGTGAATGCCAAAAGCCATTTGACAACATTATAAAAAAGTCCACAAATAAAATTAAATAGAGTACTTCCTAAAGCAGCTAAGCCAGCACCCCAATTCATAAAAGTATCTCTAATGTATGAAGGATCAATTGTTTGACCTGTCGCACTTATTAGCGAACTAAAGAATTTGAAATTCATATTTCCCCCATGAGTTTCAGTCAAAAATAGTGTTTGCAAAATAAATAAAATAAATTGCAAAAATCAATATTTTTAACTCAAAATTTTATCAGTCTATATACAAC
>CATLBG010000001.1 GCA_949878595.1 uncultured Clostridia bacterium | reverse complement strand
AAATTTTTAAAGGTTGGTTGATTTTTATATGAAAAATAAAAAATTGATTATTCTTATATCAGTAATATTCGCTATCATATTTGCTTCAATAATAATTCTTATTTATATATTGCCAAAAAAGAGTTCTGACCCTGCTGCGAACCTTGAGTCATATAGACAAAATGTTGACTATTCTGAGAGCATTGAAAAGATTAATAATCCAGACCAAGGATTTTATCAACCTATTTATGTTAAAGCCTCTCAATATGGGGTGAGTTTTAATAAAAATATAATTGATAACTCTACTCAATTATATCATTTGAGAATAGATATTAGTGAATTTTCTAAGGCTGTTAATGGTGTCTCTGATATTCTTTTAACTGAAGGTATGCTAAGTGGACTTGATGAACTTTTTACATATATAAAACAGCAAGGTAAAAATGCCATAGCTAGATTTGCCTACGATCCAAGTTTTGGAGGAAGTTCAAACAAAGAGCCAGAACCACAAATAATATATGAGCACATTAAACAAGTCTGCAATATTTTGAATAAATATGAAACAACAATTACTGCAGTAGAAGTAGGATTAATCGGTCCATGGGGAGAAATGCATACAAGCAGCATCGCAAATAAAACCTATATTACACCAATTATTGAAACATATTTATCTTGCACCAACAACCTTCCCATTCTTGTCAGAACCCCTAAAATGATTTATGATTATCTAGGCATTACCATTAGTGATATTGAGAACTATAAGATTGATAAAAGCAGCAAAGCTTACAGACTTGGAATTTATAACGATGGCTATTTAGGTTCTGAAACTGATCTTGAAACTTATACTGATCGTGAGAAAGATATTTCTTTTTTGTGCAAACAAACTGACCACTTGCCTTATGGCGGCGAAGTTGTTGTTCCGAATAGCAAACTACATGATATTCAAAACTGCTTACCAGAAATGTTTCAAATAAATTTAAATTATCTAAATATAAAATGGCATAATGAAATAATAAATAAGTGGGATAATTCTAACTATAACAATGCTTGTGGAAATGATGAAATTTATTTTGGACAAACTGCTTTCACTTATATTGAGAACCATATGGGTTATAGATTTGTTTTAACAGATTCTGTTTTTGAATATTCTAAAAAGTTTGATAAATTAAATGTTAAGCTAACTCTAAAAAATGTTGGATTTGGAAATCTCAACAAAACCAAATTTGCAAAACTATTATTTGTAGATGAAAATGGTGAAGTTAAATTTTGTAAGCAAGTTGAAAATTTTTCAGGCGAACAAAATATTAATTATTCAACTGAGTTGAATTTAGATAATGGAAAATATGAAGTTTATCTATGTCTATATGGCGAAGAAGTTAACGGCTTAACTGAATATAATTTGCAGTTTGCAAATAAAAACATTTGGAATAGCACATTAAAGGCAAACAAAATTGGTGAAATTAATATTCAAAAATAAAAGATAGTTTTTGCTATCTTTTATTTATATTTTTGTGTAATTTTGATAGTATCAATTTGCATTGAAAATCAAATTATTTTATAATTAATATGTGAATTTTATTAAAGGAAGTCTACAAATGAAAATTGCTGTTACTGGAGTTACGGGAAACATGGGACAAGCTGCCCTTGAAGAGCTTGTTAAAATTGACGAAATTGAAAAATTTAATCTTCTTGTTTTGCCTTCAGACAAAAAGAGATGGAATAAATTATGCAAAAAATTAAAGACTCACAAAAAGAAATTTAATGTTATTTTTGGAAGCCTTGCAAACAAAGAAGCTTGCGAGAAACTTGTTGAGGGCGTAAGTTATGTTCTTGGCATGGCTGCTGTTATTCCCCCACTATCTGACCAACACCCTGAATGGGCAATTGAATGCAATCAAGTTGGAATTGATACTTTGGTTTCTGTTATTGAAAACATAAAAGAAAATCAACCAAAATTTGTTCACACCTCAACTTTGGCACTTTATGGAAACAGAAATCACATTCACCCATTTGCAAGAGTTGGTGACCCACTTTTGGTTAGTCCATATGATGTTTATTCTGCTGCAAAAATGAGAGGCGAATTTAGAGTGCTTGAATCTGATATTAAAAACTTTGCTGTTATCAGGCAAACCGCTATGCTTCACAGCAATATGCTTTCAGACAACATGAGCGACGGTCTTATGTTTCACACTTGCTTCAACTCTCCTCTAGAATGGTCTACTGCACATGATTCTGGAGTTTTGATGGCTAACATTATAAGAGAAGACTTGAGCCGTGACCTTAGCAAAGTTTTTTGGAAAAAATGTTTTAACCTTGGCGGTGGAGCCGAAAACTGCGTGACTGGCTATGACACACTAAATGATGGATTTAAAATTATTGGTGGAAGTGCAAAAGACTTTTTTGAGCCAAACTTTAACGCTACAAGAAATTTTCATGGTGTTTGGTTTTATGACAGCAAGGTGCTTGATGATATTTTTCACTACCAATCTCAAACAGTTAAAGAGTTTTGGAGCGATTTTGAAAAGAAAAATAAAATTATGAAAGCAGGAAAAATTGTTCCTAAAAAACTAATTAAAAAGCTTGCAATTGAAAGATTATTTAAAAGTCCAAACGCTGCAAAATATTGGGTTAAACATAATGATGAACCAAGAGTTTTTGCATATTTTGGTGGTAAAGAAAAATATGATGCCATTGCAAAAAAATGGGATAACTTTGGACTTTTAGTTGAAAACAAAACCTTAGACGGAGAAAAGATTGATTTCGAAAAGCTAAAAGATCGCAAAAATGCAAAAATGATTAATCATTATTTTGACCTAGACAGCAAAAAGCTAACAATTAAAGATTTGCAGGAAGTTGCTAAAGCTCATGGAGGAAAACTTATATCTAAAAAGTTTAGTGACCCCTATGAAAAGCTTGAATGGGAAAATAGTGATGGTGAAAGATTTTTTGCAAGAGCCTACACCGTTCTCTATGCTGGACACTGGTTTAACATTACATATAAAGAAAATGCTTGGGACTTTGACCGTTTAGCAAAAAAAGATAAAATTTATGCTGAGCTTTGGTATGACTCTCATGCAAAAAATGAAGACAAGTTTTATTATATGGACGAAAAATTTAACGCAAGGATAAAGAATTTATGAAAGCAATAATCTGTTTTTTTTCAGGAACAGGAAACACTAAAAAAGTTGTTGATGAATACAAAAAATATTTAGATAGCAAAAGCATTGAAACAACCCTAGTTAATATTGACGGACTCCCAGAACTCAATCTTGATGGTGTGGACTATGTTGGTTTTGCCTACCCTATTCATGCATTCAACGCACCATCAATTGTTTTAAGCTTTGCTAAACAAATTAAAAAGCAAGAAAAAAAGATTAATTATTTTATTCTTAAAACTTCAGGTGAACCACTTGCAATTAACAATATTTCTTCATGCAAATTAAAGTCTATACTCAAAAAAAGAAATTTTGCTTTGACCAATGAATATCACTACGTTATGCCATATAACATGATTTTTAGACACACAGATAACATGGCATACAAAATGTGGGAGGCGGCTAAACAAGTTATTCCTATTGACTGCGAAGAAATTTTGGCTCGCAAACCTGCAAAACTAAGCTATATTCCTTTTGGAAGATTTATGGCTTGGATTTTAAGAATTGAACATTGGTATGGCAAAATAAATGGCAAAAAATATAAAGTGAGCGAAGATTGCATTAAATGCAAAGCATGCGTGCTTAAATGTCCAGTAAAGAATATTTCTATTGACGAAGATGGAAACTTCCACTTTGGAAAAAATTGCCTCATGTGCATGAGATGTTCTTTTCACTGCCCTAAGAATGCAATAAACATTGCTCTGTTTGAAGGTTGGAAAGTTAATGGTGCATATAGTTTTAAACAACCTGAAAAAGAAGAAGTAGACAAACACAAAAGATACTGCAAAAATTCATACAAAAAATATTTTGCAAGATGCCAAAGAAAAATTGAAAATAATAAAAAATAAATCTAACTGGAGTTATATTTATGTCTTGGTTTAATTTATATGGCTTAATTGCAATAATAATAATCTTAATTCCAAACATAATCTATGCAATTTTTAATAAAAACAGTTTTGAAAATATAGTTCAAAATAAAGCAATCATCATCTTTGAGCAAATTGGAAGATTTGGTTGTATGATTTTTATGGTCTTTAACATTCCATATACTTATTTTGGATTTTGGTTTGATAGTGGAAAATTTGTTTATTTGATTGCTGGTGGAATCTTACTTCTAATTTATTGTTTGGGTTGGGTTATACTTTTTAACAAAACAAGTAGGTTAAAAACACTTTGGCTGTCTATCACTCCAACAATATTATTCTTGTTTTGTGGTGCTATGATAACATCTATTCCACTAATAGTCTTTGCTATTATTTTTGGAGTTAATCACATTTGGCTAAGCATTGCAAATGTTACTCAAACATTTTGCTAATTGAATTAAAAATAAAAACCTAGGTAGTTTCCTAGGTTTTTTATTAGTTAATTTCTTTATTGATTTTTTCTTGAACAAACTGATTATTATAAAGGTCAGCATATTTGCCTTTTTTTGCAAGTAATTCGTCATGGCTTCCACTCTCAACTATTTCACCATTTTCAAGATAAACAATTTTATCTGAGTTTTTAATTGTTGAAAGCCTGTGTGCAATAAATATACAGGTTTTTCCCTTAAACAGCTTATCAATATTTTTTTGAATAATATTTTCTGTTTCACTATCTATGTTTGCTGTTGCTTCATCTAAAATTATTATAGATGGATTTTTTAGCACAACTCTTGCAAAAGCAAGCTGTTGTTTTTGACCGGTTGAAAGCAATATTCCACTTTCACCAATCTTTGTGTGGTATCCATCAGCAAGTTTTTTGATAAACTCATCTGCACCAACAAGTTTTGCTGCCATTTTAACTTCTTCTTCTGTGGCATCTAATTTGCCATATCTAAGATTTTCAAAAATTGTATCATCAAACAACATTGGCTCTTGCAATATAAAACCTATTTCTTTGTGAATGTATTCAAGTTTTAAATCAGTATAATCAATATCTCCAAACAAAATTTTTCCTGAACTTGGTTCATAATATCTATAAATCAAATTTGCAATGGTTGACTTTCCACTGCCGGTTTTACCAACAATAGCAAATTTTTTGCCTTCTTCAATTTTTAAACTGAAATTTTTTAAAACTGTTTCACCATTTGGATAAGTGAATGTTACGTCATTAAATGAAATATTTCCAGAGAGTCTATCAGTTTTCTCTATAGCATTTTCTTTATCTTTAACTAAAGGTTCATATGAAAGTAAATTATAAATTTTTCCAGCAGAAACTCCAACCTCTGTAAACTTATCAAATTCCATTGCAAGATGAGCAACACTATAAAGAGTTGTTTTGAATAATTGATAATACAAAAATAGTTCTCCATAACTAATTGATAGCTCATAAGACTGAAGAAACAATATTGCTAACGCAACATATGTAAAAATATCAAAAACCCTCCAAAAAATTTCATTAATGGCAGAAATTTTCATTCCTATGCCAACGTGTTTTTTGTTATATTTTTTGAATATGCCATGTTGCTTGTCTTCTATATTTAAAGATTTAACTGTCTTTACACCCATGATTCCTTCATTGATGTGAGATAGTCTTTGCTTTGTTATTGCTCTTCTTTTATTATAAAACTTACCAATTTTTCGATAAATAAAGAATGCAAAAATAAATAAAACTGGTGCCATAATCCACAAAACTATACTAAGCTTTGGATTGATTATTGTAAGTATTATGAACGATAAAATAATTTTTACACCAAGGTTAACAATATTTTCTAAATTACCTGCCATACCCTCAGAAAAAGTTGCAACATCATAAATAATTGTATTAATCATTCCACCAGTTGAATGAGTTGTGAAATAATTTACATCTAGATATATTGCTTTTTTAAATACTTTTTGTCTTAGGTCATCTGACTGCTTCTTTGTATATTTAAGCGATTTTCTGTAGGTTATGTGGAAAAATATTAATGAAGTTAAACTTAAAACTCCAATTATTCCCGCTGCAAAAATTATCAATTTTATGTCTTTGCTTACAAGTGCTTTATTGATTCCGTAGTAAGCAGAAAAAACACTGCCTGCAAGTGAAAAAACTGCAGAAATTGAAATTAACAATAAACATATGATAACTGTCTTTTTATTATTGCCTAAAAGCTGATTGATTTTATTAAAGTAGTTAATCTTATTTTTCTTCATTTTGAACCTCCTTCAGTTGCTGTTGGAGAGCCCAAATATTTTTATATATCCCCTTCTTATTGATTAGTTGATCATGTGTTCCTCTATCAACTATCTTTCCATTATCAATAACTAAAATTAGATCAGCGTCAATAAAATTCATAAGGTTATGAGACACAATAAAAGTTGTTTTTGAACTGCTTTTGAGAGTGCTGCTTATTTTTTTTGCAACTGTATTATCAACTGCACTTAAGCAATCATCTAAAATTAAAATATTCTTGTTCTTTATGAGTGAACGGGCAATTGAAATTCTCTGTCTTTGACCACCAGAAAGTGTAACTCCCCTTTCACCAATAACTGTGTCATAGCCAGAATTAAATTTCTTTATGTCAGAATCTAAACACACCTTTTCTGCATAAGTTTTATAGTCAGCATCACTTTCCACAAGCTGAGTTATATTTTCTTTAATTGTAGTGCTAAAAATAAATGAATCTTGATTGACATAACCAATATTTTCTCTTAGATGATGTTTTTCAATATCTTTAAGTTCAATTCCATCTAACTTGATTGAACCTTCATATTCATCTAATCTTGCAAGAACATTTAAAAGAGTAGATTTTCCACTACCAGACTTACCAAATATTCCTATTTTTTGTCCATTATTAACTGAAAAGTTCAAATCTTGTAAAACATAACTTTCTGCACCATCATATTTCATAGAAACATTTTTAAATTCTATATTTCCATTAATCTCAGGAGTTAAACTTCCATTTGTTACAAAGTCATCATCTTCTTTTAAGTATTCATTCAATCTTTTGCCAGCAACAGAGTTTCTGACAAATTTGTTAATCCTTTCCATAATTTTTGACGAAGTGTCTAAAATATCTTCATTAAACATTATAAGACTGGTTGTAATACCAAAAGTTATGCTTCCCTTTAAAAACATATATCCAACAAAAATTATCATACAAACATTATAAATCGCAGACAAAATATCCATAATAGACCAATATTTAGCATAAAGAAGATCAACCTCATATTGTGCAATTGTGGTTTTGTTATTCATTTTTCGGAGTTTTTCATACTCTCTATCTTCACCAGTATGAGATTTAACCATCATTATATTTGAAAAACTCTGCTGTGTAACTGAGTCCATTTCAGACCACATAGCTGAAAGTTTTTCTTCTCTCTTTCTGATAACTAAAAGTGAATAAACTATTTCAAATCCAACAACAATCATAACAATTGAAAGTGAAACATAAAAATTAATTTTTGATAAATAGAATATATTAAAAAGTGTTACACCAAGTGTTGTTATGGAATAAAAAACATCAAAAACTGCCTCACCAACACATGTTGCAAATTTTTTTGAATCTTGAATATTTCTTTGAATAATGTCACCAGTTGAATGACTTGTTAAATAAGATTTTGGAAGCCTTATTGCATGATTAAAAAACATTGCACCAGTTTCTGACTCAACTGAAAGATTATATAATTTTCTAAACATTGTACGGACAAATCTTGCAACAACCATTGCCACACCAACCAGCACAAACACAATGCTGAGTGTTTTTAGCTTTGTTAATGTGCTCGTCGTATCTATAAACCCTGCTAAAAATCCCGGTAAAAAGATTTCTGTTTCACCAGCAAAAATTCCTAGTGCTTGCCCCAAAAACAAAGATATAAGTGAATTTAAATATTGTGACGCAATCAAAAGAACAATGCTAATAATTTGCAAAGGTAGATATTTTAATGCAACATAATAAACATTTTTTCTCTTGTTTTTTCTGTTTTTCATAAGTAATCCTGCTTAGATTATATCACCAAAATATTTTTTTTCAAAAAATTATATTAACTTATTAGATTTTTCTAAAGCAAAAAATAGATTTTTGTGATTTTGATATAATTTTTGCTATTTTAATTTATGTAGATTTGATATAATAAATTTGGAGGTAATATGGCAAACTATAAAATCCCTATAATAGAAAAGCTATATGAAGCTTATAGTGCAATTGCTGATGGGCGTATTACTTTTGAGGCTGACAGGATTTTTGTAGAATCTTCTGATTACTCAAAAAAATATACTATAACAAAAACTAACAATACTTACATTTCTAACGACAATATGTCTTATTGGAAACAAACTATTGGCTATCCTATTTTAGCAGTAATGATGCTTGAAGGAAACATCAAATTTAATAATGAAGTTGCTAAATGCTTTGCTGGCATTAACTGGAAGAATATTAACACAAAATACAAAAATGACTATGTAAAAACTGGTGAAATTATATTAAGTCAATTAGCAGAAAAAAGAATAGATATTAGCTGGATTAAAACAGAAACGGAAAGTGTTTATGCAGAAGTTAAAAATCTAAATTTGCCTTATTATAAGAGCAAAATTTTTCCACCAAAATAATATAAATTTTAGGAGATTATTATGTGGCATGTTGAAGCTATTGGTATTTGTTCTACAATTATTATTTTGATTTCTATGTCTATAAACACAAGTTCTTGGAAGGGTGATGTTTGGATGAGAATTACAAACATCATTGGTTCAATTATTTTTGTAGTTTATGGGGCTCTGCTTCCAGCAATAAGCACCGCTATTTTGAATGGGCTATTAGTTATTGTGAACTCTTATCATTTAATTAAATTATTTAAACTAAAAAATAAAAATGATTTTCAAACAGATTCTCAAATTAAAACTGAAGAAAATGAAACTGACAAGATTCAGGACTAACTATGGAAAAAATTGTTTTTATAAAAAATAGAAGTAAATTAAATCTTTCTATTAAGTTAAATATTGCCGATAATAGAAGCAGGCTTGTGTTTTTAGAACATGGGCTTGGTGCAAGAAAAGATTATCCGCATATGGCTGTACTTGAAAAGGTTTTTGCAGAGCATGGATATAATGTTGTAAACATAGATGCTTGCGATTCAAATAATGAAAGTGATAAAAGTGAAAGTGGTATAACCTTTTCTGGACACTACGCCGATTTGGAGGATACAATTCAATGGGCAAAAACACAATCGTTTTATAGAGAGCCATTTTCTTTGGCTGGGCAATCTATGGGGGCTGTGGCTTGCACTCTTTTTGCAAGCATGTTTCCAAATAAAGTTGATTTTCTTTTAACTGCAAACCTTTCTTGGTTAAATGGAAAATTTGAAGCAAATCAGAATAAGCGACGAGATGAAATTTTAAAAACCGGCTTTTATAAGCAAGTTTCTAAAAGCACAGGAAAATCATTTCTTATTAGAAAGAATTATCTTGACGACCTTGAAAAATATGATTTATCAGAAAATATAAAAAATATAAAAGCTAAAACAGCAATAGTTGTTGGGCTTGCCGATAGTGAATATCATATTAACAATAATGAAAATTTCTACAACCAGCTCACTTGTGATAAAAAAATGATTAAACTCCAAGGCATTCCTCATGACCTAGCAAACACAAGCGAGCATGCAAAGATTTTTGCAATAGCCGTAAGCAATGCATTAGATTAAAATTATATGGAGAAAGCGAAATGAAAATTTATAATAAAATTGAGAGTTCCACCATGATTGAACAACTAAACCTAAATCGCTTTCCAGAAAAGATTTTTAATAGCGGAGAAGATGAAAAAGTTTTAGAATTTATTGATAGATTTCCTGCAAAGTATTATGCAATTAGAGACAAGACAAAGGCTGGTGGAGTTGCGAAATTTAAAGTTGAAAAAAAAGATATATTAAATGAAATTAAAGAATATTCTTTATTTTCAATTAATGTGAGCTCTTTCAATTATACACAAAATCAACTAATGGTGGGCGAAATTTTAATTTCAAACTCAAATATTAGTTTAATTTACTCCACAAACAAAAATTATTCACTTCGTGATGCATACAAAGACCCAGACCAAAATATAAACACTGACATTTTTAACAATAAAACACTTGAAACCATACCTCATTTTAATGAAATTTATGAATTCATCGCAAAGAATGAACTGCAGAATGTAATTGTTGAATTTGCCTTATTTGACAAAGAAGTCGGCATTAATAATGAAAAAATAATTATTTATGAACTAAGAACAGACTATTAAACACTGTATTATTTTATAAGGAGATATATGAAAAAGATTATTGATTTAACTGGCAAAGAACAAGAATTTGAAGGCTGCATGGCATGCACGCTTAACAAAGGTGAACTTGAACTTTTTGGTGGAGTGATCTATCAAAATGATTATTTTATGGTCGCACAAGATTTTGAAGTGCCTATTAATGGCTTCATTATTATTTCAACTAAAAGACATGTCAGCAGCATTAATGAATTTAGCGAGACTGAAAAATTTGAGTTTGTTATGCTGATTGACAAAGTGCTAAAAACACTTAAGGATATTGGCATAGCAAAAGAATTTATTTTGCTTCAAGGCGAACGAAGTGATGTTCACTTTCATATGTCGTTATTCCCTCGTCATGATTGGATGAGTGAAAAATTTGGAAGAGTTGTTTCTAGCATGAAACAAATTCAAGAATATGCTATGGCAAATATGAGAACACCGGAAAATATTAAATTGATTGCAGAAACTTGCAAAATGTTAAAAGAAAAATTAAATAAGGAGAAATTATGAAAAAATATTTAGTGCTTGCTTATATGGGAACTGGAAAAACAGAGCTATCTTAAAAATATAAAAATATAATAGATTTTGATTTTCAAGACTATAAATATATTTATGACAAATCAATAGCTCATCTTCCTCTTGAGCAAAGAAAAGGAAATGTTTCCCTTAGAAGTGAGAACCCAAGCTATCCAGCAAATTTCTTAAATGACGCAATAAAATATTTAGATGATGGAAAGATTGTTATCTCGCCACTAATTGAACATGTTTTTAGGGCTTATGATAGCGAAGAATTTAAATCAAAAATAAAAAACGTCAATTTAATTTTGGTTATGCCAGAAGGCAACAACTTTGCAGAATATGAAAGCCGTTTTATTGCTAGAGGAAATAGTCCAGAATTTATTGAACGACGCAGAGTTGAATTTGATTCTCTAATTAAACTTTTTAATTCTGCAGTAAATTATGAAAGGATTGTTATAAAACAAGGGGAATATTTAGAGCGAGTTTTAAAGAAAAAAGAAATAATATAAAAAGACTGTGAAATAATCACAGTCTTTTTATTTACAAAAACTCGTTAAAATGCAAAAATAGCTTCATTTTAATTAATTTTTTACTATTTTTTTGTATTTTTTGCTAAAGTTTTTGCTGTTTTTGCATTACTAGCAGCTTTATTAACCATTTTCTTCTCTGTTGGCTTTGACGCCTGTTTTGCAGGAGTTTTAGATACGGAAGCTGCTGATTTGCTAACAGGTTTTGATATACTGTTTGTTGTCTTTGCTGCATTTTTATTTGCCTGTTTAGTAGATTTTGCAGCCTCACTATTTGGAGCTGTTTGAACCTTTTTGTTTATAGGTTTACTATCTACTTTTTTTGAAGAATTTTCAGCAGATTTATTTGCAGTCTTAGGTTGAACCTTTGCCACTGGTTTGCTGTTAGATTTTGTTTCAGCTTTGGTTGATGTTTTATCATGTGGTTTCTGCTGTGGTTTTTCAACCTTTTTTGAGTCGACTTTTTGCTTTGCATTCACGCTAGCATTTTTATGTTGCTCAATAGCTTTGGCTTCTGCTTTTGCCTTTTTTTTCTCTGCTCTTTTAACTTTTCGTTTTGCTCTATCTTCTTCAATCTTTCTGTCAAGCCAAGCAATGCATCTGTTATTTCCCATAAGTTTTCTAAATTTTGGAATAAATAACAAACATAATGCAAATGCAAGAAGTGCTGCAAATAGAACAACAAAAATAATAAGCGAAATAGTTAGTGCTTTTTCTAAATAAATATTTGGTGCATTAATAAGCTCTGATGTATAGTTGATTCCAAGCATATATATCATTACCCTCCCTGAAGACTTTGTTATAATTTCTAGCGTATGAGTTTTATCCTCCAATTTTTCAAGATTTAACATTAATTTTCTTGACTCTGCAATGTCGCTGCTAAAGTCTATTGTTGTATAATATTTTCCGTCAAGCTTTATGTCAGCCATTCCAAAATCTTTGCCAACGGCTGCATAAAGTGCAAGGTTTTCACCATTAAATCTAACAACCATTTTTTGACGCTTTCTTTCAGCAATCATAAACCCGCTTTGTTCACTTGAAATATCTGAAGAATTTTTCCAGTGTTTTGTTGTGAATAGAAGTGAGCTGGTTGATGGAATAAGTCTTTGTGTTTTTGACTCTATGCCCGCATCAAGCTCTGCAATAACAACAAATTTTCCAGCATTTCCTGTGGTATCTTTAACAAGAAGTCTGAAATATCTTCCTGTTACTGTGTCAAATTTCAAGGTTGCAATATTGTTTTTATAAGCAAGTTCATCACCCTTTGAAATGGTGGTATAAGTGTTTCCATCACTTGAAATTTGAAGCTCATATTTTGTTATTTTTGAAACTCCAAGTGCACCAGTTCTGGTTATAACCTTAAAGTAGTTAAATGACTGTTCTCTGCCTGTGTCAATAATAAACTCAAATGGATCGGCTTCACTTGCAAAACTCTCTGCAGGATATTTTCCATAAACAGTATGCAAATAGTTTGATAAGTCGCCATCAACAAGATATGACCATTGGTCAACTTCAAGCGTAAAGTTTTGAGTTTCAAAAGTTCCGTCAGGTCGCATAACTGGGTTTCCGTTTTCATCTCTTACAACCTCTGTCCTTGTAATGGTTGTTATTCTATTGCCATTAATATAATCTTTATTATTTTCCGTATCACTAACTTTTGATGCCTTTAAAACTTGCCACCTACCCTTGTCGGTGCCTGTGGTTGAAACAGAAATTCCGTCTTTTTTTGATACCAAATATGATGGCTCAAAAACAAAAGTTTCTATGTTTGTTTTCTTAGGATTATAATCTTCGTGATATTCTCCATGAGGATAATTTGGATTAAAGACATCTGCAATTGCAATGTTTTGAGTGTTTTCGCCTGAATAGTTATAGCCAATTGCTGCAGATCCATTTCCACCCTTATTAACATTAACAAGCTTTATAGCATAATATTTTCCTGACTCAACCTTAAAGGCTTTACTATGTTTAACCCAACTGCTTGAATAACTGCTATAATAACCTTGATCTTCTAAAGAGTTAAAATTTTCTCCAAAATAGAATCGTAAACCATCGTCAAGTTTGAAACTGAAATTTACTTCGCCTGTGCGTGGAGCTTTCCAATAAAACTCTGAAACCTTAATTTCCCAGCCTTTTGCTGTTTTATAGGTTGGGATATAAGAATATGGATTTGAAGAAATTGTTGGTGTTTTTGTATTAATAATTTCATCAACAGCATCCCAATAATTTCCTGAAATTGGTTCTATATCAGAATAAGTTGAAAGTTTTGTGCTGTTATAATTTATTCTTAAATAAATTGTAAACTCATGAACAACACCATCACTTAATTTAACTTTAAACTTGATTTCATCACAATTTCCAAAATATTTCGGATTAAATGAATAGGCAATTTTGCCATTTTCTAGTTCTTTAATTTTTCCATGAGTTGCCTTTGCCCCTGATAAAATCTCAAAACCTTTTTTGCCATCTTTGTCAAGTGAGCTTATTGTTTTTTCCAATAAGTCAAAAACAATATCATCGCCATATGCAACAACATAGTCGCCAGAAGTTTTAACGCCGTCTATTCCACCAGCATAAAAACATGAAATTGGCTCATATTTTGGAAGCTTGTTCATTTCACTAAGTTGCTCTTTTGTGAACATGCTATTGTCAATATTTGCGGCATAGAAAGTGTTAAAATATTTTCTAAAATCCATGCCAAAAACGGTTGAGCATCTATAGGCAAAGTCTGCACGTTTTGCAAGAGCAAGTTTGCGATTTCTATCAGTTTCATTGAGTCCCGCAGTGTTTACTGTAACAAAGTTTGGATTATTTTTATAAGTGTATAAAAGCTCATAATATTTTTCTGCACCAAATGAGTGCATTATGTTTGAATACATCCCCAAACACTGAAAATAGCCATAGGTGCCATCATCAAAGTCATTGTGAACTTGACTTGGAAATTTCAGTGTTTCAGAAAGTGTTGAATATGGATTTGCATACATTCCATGTTCTGCTCCGCCACCCATTCTGATTGTTGTTCCAACATCGCAGAACAAAATGTAACTTAAAAGTGTTAGAGCGTTATTTCTAACTTCGCCTTCTCTTGCGGTACCAAAGCCCCAAATTGAACCATATGCTGCACCATGGCTGTGACCAACTTCATGCAAAATTCCCCACTGACCAGCTGTTAGCAATCCTCTATAGTTCATTGCATTATTAAACCAGCCAGTTGGACAAGCATAGGTATATCCACCAAGTGCAACCGCTGCACCAGCCGGAACGTGCCAGTCAAACATAACAATGTTGCCTCTGTTATATGTTCCGCCAGTAAACGACTCGTTTACTGCAAAGAATGAATGCCAAAGCATTGCAAGCTTTTGAACATCTTCTTTTTTTATTTGACGCATATATAGTTCTGTTCCCGCTTCGCCTGTTAATCCAATAAGCTGACCATTTTCTGTATCCATAACACCAACAACGCCAGGTGCATCCTTAAGATATGTTTCAAAATAATCTGGAGTTGTTACGCCCAAAATATAGTGAGGTGTTTCAACTGCACCACTTATGGTTGTTTTTACTTTTGAATAAGTGTTGCCCATGCCAATGTGCATTATTCCACCATAAGGTGTGCCAATATAATAAGTTCCATTTTGATTAAATGTGAACTCTGCTGTTAGCCATGGCATTCTGCCATTTTGTCTGCCCCACTGACTTTGAATAAATTTGTGTCCAATAACATCACCTGTTTCTGAATAACTAAATTTATTTGCATCGCTAAATCCGCCCCTAGCGGTAATAATGTCGGCATTAAAGAAAAAGTTATCTTTGCCTGTTGTGTTTGTCCCCTGAGAAGCAGCTTCACCCCTCCAAGCCAAAGAGTTTTGCCTGCCAATGACCATAGAGATATGTTCGCCCTCTTTTAAACCTTCCACCTTAACAGTAACAACTTCGCCAGCTGGCATATATAGTCCTGTTGCATGAAGCGAACGATATATTGTGTCTAGAGTTATCTCTTTAACAACGGCATTATTTTCTCCCAAAACTTCGCCATATTGAGCATCTGCTGCTGGGTGTTTATAAAGATTTTTTGCATACTCTTCTTTTGAACCATCAACCAAGCTTTGTGATAATTTTTGCAAATCAAACACTTCATTATAGCCTTGTGACATAAGCATATATTTATAGAAAAAACTATATTTTTGAAGTGCAATAGCATCTGAATCTGATGGAAACATTTTTTTTGCTTCTTCTAAATAGTCAGCAGAGTTTCCACTAAAGCCATGACTAGGGCTAGGATAATGCCCCATAAAGTCAATTGAAATGCTATCTGTGCCATAGGTTAATTTATAGCTATCATCAAAAACCTTTGTGCCAAGCTCTCTTCTTACGCCCCTTTTTGTAACATTCATTGTGTCTGCACGAAGAGTTGTAATTGTGTCTTCAAGCTTATCTAAGTCAAACTTTTGAAGAGCATATTGTTCCTCTATTGGCAAATTTAATGCAGGAATTTTAAAGAGAACATCTTTAGGTTTTCTAAGACCCAAAGGTAATGCAATTGATAATATTAAAGCTATTGCCAAAAAGGCAGAAACTGCTGAAATTATAATCTTTTTCTTCTTTGAAATTTTTGAATTCTTTTGAGTTTTTTGAGTTCTTTTTACAGCGACTTTTTTACCCATAAAAATTATCCCTCCAAAAATGAAAATTATTTTTTTATATTATAAAAAATTTATCATATTTATTATAACAAAAAGAAGAATTAAAGCAAATTTAATTTTAAAGTAAACATATTTTTATTATAAAAAAATCACCAAATTATGGTGGTTTTTTTATTTTATATTATTTATCTTTTTTGTTTAATCTTTTAAATTTTTGCTTAAATAATTTGAAATTGTCGAAAAAATAAAAGATATAACCAATAAAAATAAATATAGCAACAAGTATGCCAATCCATGCAAAAAAGCCTCCCCAGCCAAGATTGTCTACATTTAAAAAGAAATATGGATATAATATTTTTACTGAAATATTAGCAGCACCAATAATTCCTGCTCTAATTAAAATCAAAATAACATAAACAAGTGGCATAATTGTTGAAAGCAATGGATAGAACCATCTTACCTTTCCATGTTCATAAAACATAATCCAATCTGCTATAAACATTAGTGGCAAAATTAAATGCATCAATAAATTTGATGGTGAAGAAAAATATTCACTGGCAGTCTTTCCACTAGAGAGCAAAATATTATAAACTAAAAAGGTAACAAGTATCATTATTACGCACAAAAACTTAAATAGTGGAAGAACCGTGCAAAACTCATCTTGTTTTTTTCTGTTGATTTTAATTGTTTGAACAAGGCATGCAACCATTATTCCTAAGCAAATATAGTTGCTTAGATTTGTATAATAAACATAAAATTCACCACTAAAACTATTTTCAAAGTATCCTACGCTACCTATAACCCCCAAAAAACCTAAAACAACATAAATTGTTTGATAAAGTATTCTAAAAGTTGTATTTTTAATCATTGTTTGAAATCTCCTTTGATAAAAATTTCTCTTTTAAACTGAGTTTATCTCTTTTAGATTCAATTATAGAATAAGCTAACACACATTCTGCTGGATAATAGGTTGCAAGACAAAGTATGCCCGCAATTCTGCCAATATCTCCAAACACATTTAATAAAAGCATTAGGTCTGAAAAGAAGAAAAGAATGCTTCCTATAACTATCACTATGCTCTTTAAGCTTCTTTCATAAATAAGATTTGAAATTGATTTCCCAACCATGCATGAAATTATTATTGCATAAATCACGCAAACGATTTCCATTAGCATGCCTTCAAAATCAAAAATTGGTGCAAGAGTAATAAACAAAACCGATGGCACAAAAATTATTGCACCATAAATTAAATCTTTCCATTTAAACTTAATAAGTGTTGAATAAGAAACAAAAAATAACAAATGACCAATTGCAAATAGAACTGCACCAATAATAAATTCTATTTCTAATATAATGTCACCTAGCATTGCAAAAAATAATCCTGAAAACATTAAACATGAAAATTTAAAGTCGTTCTCTTTTGTTAAAATAACAAACACAAAATTAAGCAAGCCTAGCAAAACAAAACCTGCACTTGTTAAACTTTTGATAAGCAATCCACCTTTTAAAATATAAAAAATATCACCAACTAAAATTAAACAGATAAGAAGTGCATTTGCTATTAAAAATTTTCTCTTCATAAATTCTCCTATTTTAAAAACATTTTTATGAGCCTATATTTTAACTTTGAGTAAGGCTGATATCGCATTGGAAGGTCTATCCATGTTTTTTTGTTAACTATGCTCTTATAATGACTGAAAGTATCAAAGCCAATCTTTCCATGATATGCACCAATTCCACTATGTTTTAGCCCACCAAAACCAAGATGTGATGATGCAATGTGTATGACAGTGTCATTAACACAACCACCACC
The DNA here is from genome assembly GCA_949878595.1 of uncultured Clostridia bacterium. GTDB lineage: Bacteria > Bacillota > Clostridia > Christensenellales > UBA1242 > RGIG1681. The sequence goes on along the minus strand of CATLBG010000001.1, from coordinate 36,422 downwards.
AAAATCACATGAATTAAGAAATTTTTCTTGATTCTTTTTTGAAGATGAAAAAATATAAAATGCAAGTGGCTTTGTTAATAAATTAATTTTTTCTATTGCCTCTTCAGTTGTTTCATAAGTTATGACAGGTAAAATTGGCCCAAAGATTTCACTTTTCATCTCAGCAGAATTGAAATTAGATCTTAAGATTGTAGGCTCAATTTTGAGGGTTTTTGTATCATATCTTCCGCCAAAAACCAAGTTTTGATTAGTTATAAAACTCACCATGGCATTAAACTGCTTTTCATTAACCATTCTTGGATAGTTTGGGTTTTGAATAGGATCAACTGAATATTGCAAAACAATTTGCCTTGAAAGCTCACTTATGAGTTTATTTTTTATTTTGCTATGGCAAAGTATATAATCAGGAGCAACACAAGTTTGACCAGCATTTAAAAATTTTCCAAAAACAATTCGTTTTGCAGCAAGACTAATATTTGCAGTCTCATCAACAACACATGGACTTTTGCCTCCCATCTCTAATGTTACTGGAGTAAAATGTTCAGCTGCCTTTTTCATAACAATTTCGCCAACCCTTGTGCTTCCAGTATAAAAAATATAGTCAAAATCTTGCTCAAGCAAAAGAGAACACTCTTCAACTGCACCTTGAACAACACTAACCTCTGATGGATTAAAAGTTTCACTTATAAGTTTTTCAATAACCTTGCTAACTTTAGGAGAATATTCACTTGGTTTTATTATGGCACTGTTGCCTGCCGCAAGTGCGTCTACAAGTGGCTCAATCGATAGCATAAATGGATAGTTCCAAGGACTAATAATAAGCACTGTTCCATAAGGGCATGGAAGTTTGTAACTTTTTGACCTAAATTGTGCAAGTGGTGTTGGAACACTTTGTGGTGCTGAGTATTTTTTTATGTGTTTAAGCATAAAGCTTATTTCATTAAGCACAAGGCCAACTTCACACATATAACTTTCTATTTCACTTTTATTCAAGTCTTCTTTCAAAGCCTCAAAGATTTCCTTTTTCATTAATTTAATGTTTTTATATAGTTTTTTAAGTAGCCCTATACGATATTTTACACTTTTAAGTAGACTATTCATTTGATTGTTTTTCTGTAAATTAAATTTCGCAATAATCTTCTTGCTATCCATTTTTTACCTCATAATAAAGTTTTTGCAAATCTTTTGCCGTAAAGAGCACAGGAACAGGATAAAGAGGATTTGCTTCATGCTCTGCAGTTTTTGCAAGTTCAATAATATCTTTTTCTTTAATTTCACTTATTGAAGTTCCAATGTTCATATATTTATTTAACTCTTCAATTTTTTCAATAAAAAGTTTAGCCCCTATCTCTTTTGGTGTGCTTGAATCAAACAATCCCACATAAACCCCCATCTTCCAAAGTTTTTTATAAATTGTTCTGCCATATGCTTTTAGAACATAAGGAAGAATAATTGCATTGGCAAGTCCATGAGGAATATTATACTTTCCACCAAGTGAGTGTGCAATAGCATGAACATAACCAACATAAGATTTTGTGAAGGCTACCCCAGCAAGATATGCAGCATGAAGCATATTTGCTCTTGCTTGTTTATTGTTTCCATCATCATAGGCGATGGTTAAGTTTTCAAAAATTAATTTTATTGCTTCTAATGAAGCTTTTCTTGTATCTTTTGTTGTGCTTCTACCGACATAAGCCTCAATTGCATGAGTGAGTGCATCCATACCTGTTGTTGATGTTATGTGCTTTGGCAAGCCAAAAGTTAACTCTGGCATTAGTGCAGCATAACTTGGAATTAATGGAAAATCATTAATTGCATATTTGTGCCTTGTTTCACTGTCAGTAATAACAGCAGCAAGAGTAGTTTCGCTTCCTGTGCCTGCGGTTGTTGGAATTGCAATTAAAAGTGGAATCCTTTTTCTTACCTTTAAAATGCCTTTCATTTTGCTTAGGGTTTTCTTAGGATTAGCAACTCTTGCACCTGTTCCCTTAGCACAATCCATCGCTGACCCACCACCAAAGGCTATTATTGCGGAACATTCTTCTTTCTTATAAATTGCAAGTGCTTCTTCAACATTTTTTGTTGTTGGGTTTGCAACAGTATCATCATAAACAACAACATCAATATTGTTCTGTTTAAGTGAATCCTCTAATGCCTTTGTTAAACCAAGTTTGCTAATTCCTTTATCAGTTACAAGCAAAACATTATCATGTTTATTTTGCTTTAAAACATTAACGATTTCATCATAAGATTTTAAGAGCTTTGGCTCTCTATAAGGAAGCACTGGCAACATTAATTTGAACATGCCCTGAAAAGTGCGACAATATAATAGTTTAAAAATGTTCATAATCTACCTCTTTATAAAGTTGTTGTTTCAACAACAAGTTAATAGTAACATTATTTTGTTTTTGCTGTCAACAAAATTTTATTTGATTAAGAGTAAAAAAACAACCCCAAAAACTTGGGGCTGTTTTATGCTTCTTCATCTTCAAAAACTTGATCAATTAAACCACACAGATCTTCAAAAATTGCATTAAATGCATTATAAAATTCTTTCTTATTCATTATAGTTTCACCTTAACCTGATACTGGGCCAGAAGAGCCTTTTTCTAATTTTTTAATCATCTTTTTTAAATGCTTATAAGCTTTGTTGGCAAATGGAAGCACATTTTCTGATTCAAGTTCATAATCTATTTCTGATAATTCACCAGCTTTAATCTGCTTCTTCCTTTCCATAATTTCAGCCTCAATTGAATGCATAGCAACATCAAGAAGAGCTTTTGCGGTTTTTTTATCTATTAAATCAGTTTTCTTTAATTTTAAGAATATTTCTGGTTCATCATATACTCTTTGAGCCAAAGTTATAATGTCTTCTGGTTCCTTTGGATTAGCAATATTATAAGATTGGCGATTAAGAATGAAACCTGATCTTGTTAAATAGATTTTTTCTGTTATAAACTCATCATCTCGAAAAGATTTAGGATTAGTAATATTTTCTGTAATTTCTACTGTAGCAACACCTTTATAAAACTTAGATAGCTTGGCATTATTAATACTATATTGATATATTCCTCTAAAAAGTTTATAATCTAAACTTTTAGCCTTTTGAATTTCATTATTTTCACTAATTACTAGGCATTCACCATTTTGAGCCATTGCTAAAGCATAACCATCTGAAAATTCGCCTTGCACTATTATATTTAAATTGTTATTTTCTGCCATAATTTTCACTCCTTTTTTATATTTACATTTTACCTCTTTTTGTATGTAAAGTCAATATCAAAACATCACAAAAAAACAGAGCAAAATTGCTCTGTTTTAATTATAATTAAGCATCGACTTCATCAACTGAATCTGATTCTAACTCTGATTCATAAGCAGTAACTTCTGTTGGAGTGATATCTCTATATCTCTTAAGACCAGTACCGGCAGGAATTCTCTTACCAATAATAATATTGTCTTTAAGACCAACAAGGTTATCAACGCTACCCTTAATTGCAGCATCTGTAAGAACTCTAACTGTTTCTTGGAATGATGCAGCCGACAAGAAGCTGTCTGTAGCAAGAGCTGATTTTGTGATTGAAAGAAGCACACGTTTTGCATTTGCAGGTTCTTTGCCTTCTGAAAGAGCTCTTTCATTTTCTTCTTCAAATTTGAAGATATCAACATAGTCACCTGGAAGCATTGTTGTGTCGCCAGAGTCTTCAATTCTAACCTTTTTAAGCATTTGACGAATAATAATTTCAAGATGTTTATCGTTAACGTCAACACCAGACTTGTGGTATACCTTTAATACTTCAACAATCATATAGTCTTGTGTGTCTTTAACACCGCGAGTTTTTAAGATGTCGTGTGGGTTGATTGGACCTTCTGTGATTCTTGCACCAGGCTCAAGTTTTGAACCAACGGCAACTTTGAATCTCGCACCATATGGCACACCATAAACGACTTCACTTCCATCATCTGAAAGCACTGTAACCTGTTGTTTTGGTTCATCAATCTTGGTAACCTTACCAGAAATTTCTGAAATAACAGCAACACCCTTTGGTTTTTTAGCTTCAAAGATTTCTTCAACTCTTGGAAGACCTGCTGTGATATCGTCTTGAGTTGCAGTACCACCGCCGTGGAATACGTTCATGGTAAGCTGTGTTCCAAGTTCACCAATTGATTGTGCAGCAATTACACCGACAGCCTCGCCAACTTTAACTCTTGATCTGCAAGACATATCTCTTCCATAACACTTAGCACAAACACCAACTTTTGATTTGCAAGTGAATACAGTTCTGATTGTAACTTTTTCAATACCTGCTTTTTCAATAGCCTCAGCTTGTTCAACAGAAATCATTGTGTCTGCAGGAACAATAACTTCTCCTGATTTTGGATCGCATACATCGTTAACAGTGTACCTTCCAACAATACGAGAACTGATTGATTCTACCATGCTATCTTCATCATAAATAGCAGTGATATCCATACCCTTAACTTTTTCGCCAAGAGTAGCAAAGCAATCCTCATCATCAACAACAACTTCTTGAGCAACGTCAACAAGACGACGAGTAAGATAACCAGCGTCTGCTGTTTTAAGTGCTTTATCGACCATACCTTTACGACCACCACGGGTTGCAATGAAGTATTCAATAACGCTAAGACCATCTCTAAAGCTTGAACGAATAGGAACTTCAATAACTTTTCCTGAAGTACTCATCATAAGACCACGAATACCAGAAAGGTCACACATATTGTCTTTTGAACCACGAGCACCAGAGTTTACCATGAGCTTAAGTGGGTTGTTACACTCATAAGCTTCCATAGTTTCATCTGTAATTTGCATACGAGCATTGCTCCAAAGATCAAGAAGTTTAACAGATTTTTCATCTTTTGTGATAAGACCACGCTTGAACTGCTTATCTACCACAACAGAAGAAGCATCTGCATCAGCAATAATTTGCTCTCTGTCTTTTGCAACACGAATATCAAATAGGTTTGCTGTAAGTGATGCAAGTGTTGAATATTTGTATCCAAGCTCTTTAATTTGATCAAGCATAATTGCAGTTTTTGTTGAACCAAGATTTACATAGCAAGCTTTGATAATCTTTTTCATCATCTTTTTGCTAACAGCAAATTCGATTTCATTTTGAAGCATATCTTCAGGTTTTTCTCTCTTGATGATACCAATTCCCTCAGGTATTGCTTGATTGAATATCATTCTACCAACGGTAGTGTTTATTCTTGTTGAATAAACTTTTCCATCAATTTCTTTTTGAACACGAACTGAAACTTTTGAGTGCAAGCTGCAGTTACCTGTTTGATAAGCCATGATAGCTTCATCAACATCAGCAAAAGATTTTCCCTCACCTTTTTCACCAGGAAGCTCTACTGTTAAATAGTAGATACCATAAAGCATGTCTTGGTATGGAACTGAAATTGGTTCACCATCACTAAGTTTTAAGATGTTATTTGAAGAAATCATCAAATATCTTGCTTCGGTTTGAGCATCAAGTGAAAGCGGAACGTGAATAGCCATTTGGTCACCATCAAAGTCAGCGTTAAACGCTGTACATGTGAGTGGGTGAAGCTTCATAGCTCCACCTTCAACAAGAACTGGCTCAAAAGCCTGAATTGAAAGTCTATGAAGCGTAGGTGCACGGTTAAGTAGAACTGGATGATCTTTAATTACATCTTCAAGAACGTCCCAAACCACTGGTCTTGCACGCTCAACAATATGTTTTGCACTCTTTATGTTATGAGATTGATTAAGGTCTACAAGTCTCTTCATTATAAATGGTTTGAATAGTTCAAGAGCCATTTCTTTTGGAAGACCACATTGATAGAACTTAAGGCTTGGTCCTACAACGATAACTGAACGTCCAGAATAGTCTACACGCTTACCAAGAAGGTTTTGACGGAAACGACCCTGCTTTCCACGAAGAAGTGCTGAAAGAGATTTAAGCTCTCTATTGCCAGCACCACTAATTGGCTTACCTCTTCTGCCGTTGTCGATGAGTGCGTCAACAGCTTCTTGAAGCATACGCTTTTCGTTTCTACAGATAATTTCTGGAGCACCAAGTTCAATGAGCTTTTTAAGACGGTTGTTTCTGTTAATAACCCTTCTATAAAGATCATTTACGTCACTTGTTGCAAATCTTCCACCATCAAGTGGAACCATAGGACGAAGCTCTGGTGGGATTACTGGAATTGCATCAAGAATCATCCATTCTGGTTTAGCACCAGTTCTAATGAATGAATCAATGATTCCAAGCCTTTTTGCAATATTGAGTTTCTTTTGTCCTTTTGCTTTTCTAAGTTCTTCCTTTAACTGTTTTGATTCTGCTGCAAGGTCAACTTCAGAAAGAAGTTGCTTAATAACCTCAGCACCCATTCCAGCTTTGAAAGCTTTAGATCCATATTTTTCAACGGCTTCACGATATTCTCTATCGTTTAAAATTTGTTTATATTCGAATTCAGTTGTTCCTGGATCAGTAACAATGAAAGAAGTGAAGTATAAAACTTGCTCAAGTTTTTTGATTGAAATATTTAAAACTGTACCAATTCTTGATGGAACACCTTTAAAATACCAAATGTGAGAAACTGGAGTTACAAGATCAATATGACCCATTCTCTCACGTCTAACTTTAGCTCTGGTTACTTCAACACCGCACTTATCGCAGATTACGCCTTTATAACGAATTCTCTTATATTTTCCACAATGACATTCCCAGTCTTTTGTAGGTCCGAAGATTCTTTCACAATATAAACCATCTCTTTCTGGTTTTTGTGTTCTATAGTTAATGGTTTCTGGTTTTGTAACTTCACCATAAGACCATTCACGAATCTTTTCAGGACTTGCAATACCGATTTGCATTGAGTCAAAATTATTTAATTCAAACATGTTTTTCCCCTTAATTATTTTTATAAGTCGTCATCAAAGTCAAATAAGTTGCCGGCATCATCGTCATAATTTCTATCATCAACGAGTTCACCAGGATTTATATCCTCTTCTTGATTTAAGTTAACTTCAATTTCTTCTTCATTTCTATCTGTCTTATTTCTGAGTGGATCTGGCATATCTCTATCGTCTTCCATAAGTTCTTTAAGACCAATTTCTTGTTTGTCTTCAGTTAGCACTTTAATATCGAGTGCCAAGCCCTGCAATTCTTTAATTAACACTTTAAATGATTCTGGAATGCCAAGCTCTGTTATGTTATCGCCTTTAACAATGGCTTCATAAGTCTTGAGACGACCAACAACGTCGTCTGATTTAACAGTGAGCATTTCTTGCAAAATGTTACTTGCACCATACGCTTCAAGTGCCCAAACTTCCATTTCACCAAACCTTTGACCACCAAGCTGAGCTTTTCCGCCAAGAGGTTGTTGAGTAACGAGTGAGTATGGTCCAGTTGAACGAGCGTGCATTTTATCAACAACAAGGTGGTGAAGTTTAAGCATATACATGATACCAACTGTTGTTCGGTTTTCAAATGGTTCACCTGTTCTTCCATCATAAAGCTGTATCTTTCCATCTTCTGGGAAGTTGTTTTGTTTAAATAATTCTTGAATATCTGCTTCTTTTGCACCATCAAATACTGGGGTTGCAATTTTCCAGCCAAGTGCCTTAGCAATAAAGCCAAGGTGAACTTCAAGAAGCTGACCAATATTCATACGAGAAGGAACGCCAAGTGGGTTCAAAAGAATTTGAACAGGTGTTCCATCTGGTAAAAATGGCATGTCTGCCTTTGGAAGTATTCTTGATACAACACCTTTGTTTCCGTGTCTACCAGACATTTTATCACCAACGCTCATCTTTCTCTTTTGAGCGATGTATACTCTAACAAGTTTGCTTACGCCAGTTGAAAGTTCGTCTTTATTTTCACGAGTGAACACCTTAACATCAACTACAATTCCACCTTCGCCGTGTCCTACTCTAAGAGATGTATCACGAACTTCTCTTGCTTTTTCACCAAAGATTGCTCTAAGAAGTCTTTCTTCTGGAGTGAGTTCTGTTTCGCCTTTTGGTGTAACTTTACCAACCAAAATATCACCAGTTGTAACTTCTGCACCAATTCTAACAATACCATTTTCATCAAGGTTTGCAAGAGCATCTTCACCAACGTTTGGAATGTCTCTTGTGATTTCTTCTGGTCCAAGTTTTGTGTCACGAGCATCTTGCTCATATTCTTCAATGTGAATAGATGTTAAAACATCATCTTCAACTAGTTCATCAGAAATAAGGATAGCGTCATCAAAGTTATATCCTTCCCATGGCATGAATGCTACGAGAATGTTTTTACCAATTGAAAGTTCACCATTTTTGGTTGATGGACCATCTGCGAGAACATCGCCTGCCTTAACTTTTTGACCATGATTAACGATTGGTCTTTGACGCATGCAAGTTCCGCTGTTTGAACGAACAAATGGAATAAGTTCATATGTTTCATCACCATTTTTTGTTTCAACAACGATTTTTTCACCGCTCACATATTTAACAACACCATCTGATTTTGCAACTACCATAACACCGCTATCAACAGCAATTCTGTGCTCTGTGCCAGTGCCGACAATAGGAGCTTCAGTCTTTAAAAGTGGAACAGCTTGACGTTGCATGTTTGATGCCATCATCGCACGAGTTGTATCGTCGTTTTCAATGAATGGAACAAGTGTTGTTGCGATAGATACAAGCTCTTTTGGAGAAACATCAATAAAGTCAATTTGTTCTCTTGGAAGCTCTACGATTTCGCCTTTTTTACGGCAAGTAACTCTTTCTGATTTAAGCTTGCCATCTTCAGTTAACTCTTCGTTAGCCTGAGCAATTACATATTTTTCTTCAACATCTGCTGTCATGTAAACAACTTCGTTGGTTACCTTTCCAGTTTCCTTATCTATTCTTCTATAAGGTGCTTCAACAAAACCATATTTATCAATTTTAGCATAAGTTGCGAGCGAGTTGATAAGACCAATGTTTTGACCTTCAGGAGTTTCATTTGGACATAGACGACCATAGTGTGTATAGTGGACGTCACGAACATCAAAGCCAGCTCTTTCACGAGTGAGTGCACCAGGTCCAATAGATGAAACCTTTCTCTTATGAGTAAGAGAAGCGATTGGGTTGGTTTGTTCCATAAACTGTGACATTTGGCTTGAACCAAAAAATTCACGAATAGCTGCACTTACTGGACGCACATTAATTAGTGTGCTTGGGCTAATTTCTTCAACATTTTGAACTTGCATTCTTTCAGAGATAACTCTCTCAAGTCTTGCCATTCCAATAAAGAATTGAGCTTGAAGAAGTTCACCAACAGTTTTGATTCTACGATTGCCAAGATGGTCAACATCGTCTAAGTTTCCAAGACCTTGTTTAATGCAAAGGTGATAGTTAACTGCTGACAAAATATCATCAAGCATAATATGACGACCAAGAAGCTCGTCTCTATTTTCATTTACTACTTTTTGTTTTTCTTCTTTATTTTTGCAACCATTTAAAAGCACAAGCAATGTTGGAAGATGAACATCTTCATCAATTTCTGCTTCTGCAGCCTTTAACCCTGTGTATGCCTCAAGGTCTACACGATTATTTCCAAGAACATAAAATTTGCCAAGTTTTCCTTCAACTGCGACTTTGTTTACACCTGAGTTTTGAACAAATCTTGCTCTTGTTTCGTCTAAAACTTCACCAGCAGCTGCATATACTTTGCCATTAATAACAATATCTTCTGCAAGCGTTTTTCCTTCAATTCTGCTTGCAATGCTAAGCTTTTGGTTAAACTTATGTCTACCAACACCTGTAATATCATATCTTCTAGTTGAATAAAATCTTTTTTCTAAATCTTTTTTTATAGCTTTAAGGTTAAATACTTCACCTGGGCGAAGTCTCTTTGAAATTTCAATTAAAGCTTCTTCTTGGCTTGTGGTTGGATCTTTTTCAATTGTTTTAACAATTGTTGGGTCGTTATCAAACATGGCAAGAAGCTCTTCATTTGAAGAGAGTCCTAAAGCTCTTAAGAAAATTGTGCCGACCATTTTTCTTGAACGGTCAACATGAACCCAAAGAACATTGTTGTTGTCTTCTTCCCACTCAATCCATGCACCACGTGCTGGAATGATGTCGGTTTCTGTTACAAAGTTTCCTGCTTTATTGATGCCTTGATTGCAATAAACGCTAGGACTTTTAACAAGTTGGCTGACAATTGCACGCTCAGCACCATTGATGATGAATGAGCCATTGTCTGTCATAATAGGAATATCACCCATATAAACTTCTTGGTCTACAACTTCACCAGTTTCTTTGTAAACAAGTCTAACTTTTACTTTGAGTGCTTGTGCATATGTTGCATCTCTTGACTTGCACTCTGCTTCTGTGTATTTTGGATTGCCATCTAGTTTATGATCCAAAAAATAAAGCTCAACACGTGAGTCTGTGTTGTCTTCTCTTGCATCTGAACGATTCAAGTTGTCTGTGTCGGTGATTGGAGAAAAATCACGAAGCACGTCGCGAATACCTTTTGTTATGAAGCTTTGATAACTATTTTTTTGAACTTCAACAAGGTATGGGATTTCCATAACTTCATTGATTTTGCCAAACTTGTGTCTCTCCGTTAGCCCGAACTTTTCTGTTTTGATGTTTAAGTTACTACTCATGTAGTCCTCCGAAAGAAAATTATTAAAGAGTCACTTTTGATGTGTTTTTTAGCTGGTTTGCAAGCAAAAGCCAAAAAAATAGTCGATTCTATAACCCTACAAAGAAAGGACAAAACTTTGCAGGTTATCTACATTTCTTGACTTATTAAACCATAACTATTGAGCATGAGAGCATACTCCTAACAATAATTATGGTAGACTATATTAATATAACATTTTAGTCAAAACAATGTCAATAGATTTTTAAAAATATTTTTATTTTTATAACTAAAATTTTTTGGAATTAAATGTCATAAAATATACAAACTATTATTATGGGATATTTTAATTATCATGCAAAAGCAAAGAATTTAATCAAACAAGGCCATTGCACTAAGGCTGAAATTTTGGAAAAACATAACCAAATCAGCCCTGCACTCGTTTTGTTTTTTGATAATAATCCACCCATGCCAATTAGACAATACAGATGGTTCGAATACTTGACAATTTTAAAGGAAAATAGAATTTTAATCTTAAACAAAAAAGATATGCCTAAGTGACATATCTTTTATTTTTAATTATATTTTAATTTTATTGAATAAATTAGATATTGTTTTTTCGTCATCAACCAAAACAAGAGAGTAATTATTTTCTCTAACAAGTTCTTTTGCAAACTTATATTCTATTTCAATATTTTGCTCAAGTTCTGAAAAGTCTTGCACTTTGCAAATCAATACATATGGGTCATTTTCATATTCAACTTGGCTTATAACTAAGTATCTCTCATCATTTTCTAACAAAACCACATCTCCAATATGTGAAACAAACTCCATATTAAGCTCCTCTTTCTGATAATTCTAATTTTGATTCAGCACTTTGAATAACCTCTTCTCCATGCAAAGCAAGTTCTTCTTGCAATTCATGTGGAATGTTAGAAACACCAATCTCTTCTAAAAATTTAATTTTTGAACCTAAATATTCTTCTGTAAATTTTGCAAATTCTTTTTTGCCAAGAGTTTTTCTTTTTTGAATAAGCATTTGTTTGTCATTTTCAATCTCTTTTGAAAATTTTTCAACTTTTGCTAAAAACTCTTGTATTTTTTCCATTGCAGCACCCTCTTTTTCAATGGTATCAGCAACATTCCCCTTTTGTGCTTTTCTGCTTCTGTGAAGTGTTATTATTGCAGCAACTGAGGCAAACAATACCGCAGAAATGATGCCTGCAACACCAGCACCAAGAGTTAACCCAACCATTGAAGCTGCACCAACTATTGCTTTTGATACTACTTCCTTTGCTCCAAAGCCAAGTGCACCAGCCAATGCAACCTTTCCAACGCTAATTGCAGCATTTCTCATGCCTCTTGCAGTTGATTTTTCTGTGCCCTTTGCACCTTTTGCAACTCTAATTGAATTATCTACAGCGTCTCTTTCTGATAATGGTTGATTTTCATGTGAATTGAAAGCACCAAGCTGTTCATTATATTCTTGAATTTGCTTTGCATTTACATCAAAAACCTTCTTTATTAATGTTTCACGAATATCATCAAATATTGCATTATCTTTTTTTTCATGTTTTGCCTGAGCCTTTGCTTCTTTTAATTGTTTTCTTCTTTCTCTATCACTAAATAAGTCAGCTGGATAAATTCCTTTTACTGCAACTACATTTTCCATGAATCTTTCTCCTTGCTTTAATTATAAGGTATTTTATTAAAAAATGAAATAGTTTTTTAAATTTTTTTAAATTTGAAGCACCCCTTCTTAACAATTAACCCCGCCCGCTTGCTACACGCTTAGTATAACATGAAAATGGGGTTTTGTCACAAGAGAGTGACAAAAATTATTTAACTTTTTTTATTTATTCTTCTGGTCGCTTTAATAGGTCATCTATTGTCACATTTAGTGCATTGGCAATCTTTATTACTGTTTTTGTGTTTGTTGTTTTTAATTTTAGGTTTAATATTCCCCTTATTGTGCTCTCTGAAACATTAGAAAGTTTACTCAGCACCGCAACTGATATTCCTTTTTCCTCTATCATCATTTTCAAATTCTTTTTAATTATTTGCATTATTGTCATAGTTCATTCTCCTTTTCTTAAATATACTATAATGAGAAAAGGAATTGTTATAATGGGTAAATATTACCCAAACTTATTTACAAATACAATTATGTTGAGATTCTCCGACAAGCTCAGAATGACATATAAAAAACACTCTTTATAAGAGTGTTTTTATTAATCCTCTAAATTTTCCAACTTAAATTCCTTGGCGGCAAAGAAGTCTGATAGTTCCATGCCTAATCCTGAACATATGTCATAAATTGTGCTAAGAACAACTGACTTGTTTTCACACTTTAAAATTGCAGAAATTGTTGATTGTGGAACACCTGATAACTTAAATAAACCATATTGAGTTAAATTTCTTTCTTTTAATATAGTTTTAATTCTATTAGACACTGCTTCTGACAAAACCATATTCCATCTTCCTCCTGATAGAATAAGGATATACAAAAACTTTTTTGTTATACTTCAGAATTATGGATATTCAGAAAAATGTAGTATAATAAAAATTAGGAGGATTAAAATGAAACAATATGAAGAAATTTTAGAAGCATATCTAAAAAATGAAGAGGTCTATTATAATACCATTGATTGTGAAAGAGGATTTGAAAAACTTTCAAAAGAACTTGAAAGTTCACTATCATAGGGACAATTCTTACTATTTTTAAGTATACTAAATAGATTTAAAGAATATAAACAATGCCTTGCAGAGGAAATAATTGACTTTACTTTGGACTTTTTAGATAAAAATAAAGACTAATTATAAAAAACTTGTAACCGTTTTGGACATAAATTTGGGTACAGTGCAAGGAATAAAAAAAGATATGTAGGAGTTATCTTGCATGACTACATTTTTAGGGCAAAAATTGTGCGAGATAAAAGAAATAGAAAAAACTCCAAGCAGGAGTTATCTTACGATAATGACTGTTTGGAGTTTTTGAAAATTTCGCATTAGATTAACGAGTAACTGTTTTAGGACACAAATTTGGGTGCAGTGCAAGGAATAGAAAAAAAAGATATGTAGGAGTTATCTTGCGATAATGACTACATATCTTTTTTATGTATGACACAGCAATGTGCCTAAATTTGGGTTCTAAAACTATTTGATGATTTTAGAAACAACACCAGAACCTACAGTTCTGCCACCTTCACGGATAGCGAAACGAAGACCTTCTTCGATAGCTACTGGAGAGATAAGTTGAACTGTCATCTTTGTGTGGTCACCAGGCATAACCATTTCTGTTCCTTCTGGAAGAGCGATTGAACCTGTAACGTCTGTTGTTCTGAAATAGAATTGTGGACGATAGTTGTTGAAGAATGCAGTGTGACGACCACCTTCTTCTTTTGTTAATACGTATACTTGAGCTTCAAACTCTGTGTGTGGGTGGATAGTTCCTGGTTTAGAAAGGATTTGACCTCTTTGAACATCAGTTCTATCAATACCTCTAAGAAGAACACCAACGTTGTAACCAGCGATAGCTTCATCAAGAGTTTTTCTGAACATTTCAATACCAGTAACAACTGATGATTTTGGCTTGTCTTCAAGACCAACGATTTCAACAGTTTCACCTGATTTTAACACACCTCTTTCAACTCTACCAGTAACAACAGTACCACGACCAGTGATTGTGAATACGTCTTCGATAGGCATAAGGAATGGTTGATCTGTAGCTCTGTCTGGAGTTGGGATCCAAGAGTCAACAGCATCCATAAGTTCAGAAATGCATTTGCAATCTTCTGAATCATAGTTGCCAGCTTTTGCAGCTTCAAGAGCATTGTAAGCTGAACCACGAACGATTGGAGTGTTATCTCCATCATATTCGTATTTTGAAAGAAGTTCTCTGATTTCCATTTCAACAAGGTCAGCAAGTTCTGTGTCGCCACCAAGTTGATCAAGTTTGTTCATGAATACAACAATTTTTGGAACGCCTACTTGACGAGCAAGAAGGATGTGTTCACGGGTTTGAGGCATAACACCATCTGTTGCAGCACAAACAAGGATAGCACCGTCCATCTGAGCAGCACCAGTGATCATGTTTTTAACATAGTCAGCGTGTCCTGGGCAGTCAACGTGTGCATAGTGTCTGTTGTCTGTTTCATATTCAACGTGTGCAGTGTTGATTGTGATACCTCTAGCTCTTTCTTCTGGAGCTGAGTCGATTTGGCTGTAGTCCTTTGATTCACCACCGAATTTGTGTGTTTGAACCATTGTGATTGCAGCTGTTAGAGTTGTTTTACCGTGGTCAACGTGGCCGATTGTACCAATGTTAACGTGAGGTTTTTTAGATTCAAATTTAGCTTTTGCCATTTGATTTCTCCTTTTTTTTATTTTATTTTTTTATTAATCTTTTTTTGCACGATCGCCAATGATTTTTTCAGCGATGTTTCTTGGAACTTCAGCATATTTGCATGGTTCCATGCTTGAGTCACCACGACCTTGTGTGAGTGACCTTAAATCAGTAACATATCCAGACATTTCTGAAAGTGGAACTTCACCTTCAATGGTTTGGTTGCCATTTTTAAGAGTTGTTCCAATAACGTTTCCACGTCTACGTGAAAGGTCACCAAGAACGTCTCCTAAATATTTATCTGGAACTTGAATTTCTACCTTCATGATAGGTTCAAGTATTACTGAATTACCTTTTTTGAATGCTTCCTTGAATGCCATTGATCCGGCAATCATGAATGCTGACTCTGATGAGTCGACTTCGTGATAGCTTCCATCAAGAACAGTTGCTTTGAAGTCTACTGTTGGGTAACCTGCAAGCACACCACTTTGACATGCTTCACGAATACCTTTATCAACTGCTGGAATGTATTCTTTTGGAATTGATCCACCAACGGTTGCGTCAACGAATTTGTAACCTTCGCCTGGCTCTAAGCCTTCAAACTTAACAACGCAGTGACCATATTGACCTTTACCACCAGATTGTCTGATGTATTTTCCAGTGGCTTCAATAGATCCTCTAAGAGTTTCTTTGTAAGCAACTTGTGGAGCACCAACGTTACATTCAACGCCGTATTCTCTCTTAAGTCTATCAACTTCGATGTTTAAGTGAAGTTCGCCCATACCAGCAATGATTGTTTGACCAGTTTCACGATTTGTGCTGAATCTAAAGCTTGGGTCTTCGCCAGCAAGTTTTAGAAGAGCATTTGTCATTTTTTCTTGGTCGCCCTTTGTTTTTGGCTCGATAGCCATGCTGATAACTGGGTCTGGGTAATCCATATTTTCAAGTTTAACTGGTTTTGACTCATCACAAAGTGTGTCACCAGTTGCAGTATCTTTTAAACCAATGATGGCAACTATGTCACCAGCATAAGCTTCTGAGATTTCATTTCTTGAATTTGAGTGCATTCTAACAAGTCTACTAATTCTTTCTTTTTCACCAGTGGTTGTGTTTAACAAATATGAACCAGATTTTAAGCAGCCTGAATAAATTCTGAAGAATGTAAGTCTTCCAAATTGGTCAGTTGCAATTTTAAATGCAAGACCTGCAAGTGGAGCTTTGTCATCTGCAGCACATTCAATTGGGTTGCCATTCATGTCTGTTCCTGCCATTGGTGGAATATCAGTTGGACTTGGAAGATAATAAACAACTGCATCAAGAAGCTCTTGAATACCTTTGTTTTTATAAGATGAACCACAAAGAACTGGGAGCATCTTAAGTTCACAAGTTGATTGTCTGATTGCTTTTCTGATTTCATCAACTGAAAGTTCTTCGCCTGCAAAGAATTTTTCAAGAAGGCTATCATCTGTTTCTGCAACAGCTTCAATGAGTGCTGCTCTATATTCATCAGCTTGAGCTTTATACTCTGCTGGAATTTCAACAACATCCATAACCTTTCCTTCATCATCTCTGAAGTAAATGGCTTTCATTTCTACAAGGTCAATAACACCTTCAAAGGTGTCTTCCTTGCCGATTGGAAGTTCTACTGGGATTGCATTTGCACCGAGCATTTCTTTCATTTGGTCTACGGCATAAAAGAAGTCTGCACCAAGTGTATCCATCTTATTTACATAAGCGATTCTTGGAACTCCATATTTGTTTGCCTGATTCCAAACTTTGATTGATTGGGCTTGAACACCCTCTTTTGCTGTAAAAACTTCGACTGCACCGTCCAAAACACGAAGAGAACGTTCAACTTCCATTGTAAAGTCAACGTGTCCTGGGGTATCAATGAGGTTAATCATATGATCTTTCCAGATACAGGTTGTTGCGGCAGAAGTGATTGTTATACCTCTCTCTTGCTCTTGAACCATCCAGTCCATGGTTGCACCACCATCATGAACTTCGCCAATTTTGTGAGTTTTTCCTGTATAAAACAAAATTCTTTCACTGGTTGTTGTTTTTCCGGCATCTATGTGTGCCATGATTCCAATGTTGCGAACTTTGTTTAGTGCATATTCTCTAGGCATAAGTTAAATTTCTCCTATTTAGTTTAAAATTGTTATATCTAACAATTACTTTTTAAGTATAATATTTTTTTAAAAAATCATTTTAATGCTATTTTTTTGTTTATTTTTAGAATTTAGTCAGATTTTATTTTCTGACAGCTTTTTACCAGCGATATGATGCAAATGCCTTGTTTGCTTCAGCCATTCTATGAACATCTTCTTTCTTCTTGAATGCACTTCCTGTGTTATTGTATGCATCAACAAGTTCGCCAGCAAGTTTGTTTGCCATTCCTCTTTCGCTTCTTTGTCTTGCATAAAGAACAAGCCAACGAATTGCAAGGGTTTGTCTTCTCTCTGGTCTGATTTCCATTGGAACTTGATATGTTGAGCCACCAACACGGCGTGCTTTAACTTCAAGAACTGGTTTTATATTTTCAAGTGCTTTATTGAAAACATCAAGTGGTTCGCTTGAAAGTTTTTCGCCTGCAGTTTTCATTGCATCGTAAACAACTTTTTGAGCAATTGATCTTTTTCCATCAAGCATTACTTGGTTGATAACTTTTGTTACAACTTTAGAGCCATATACTGGATCTGAAACTACTTCACGAACTTCTGCTCTATTTCTTCTTGACATAAAATTTCCTCCTATATTATTTGTAAATTTTTAAATCTTATTATTTAGATTTTTTAGCACCGTATTTACTTCTAGCCTGTTTACGATTTTGAACACCTGCTGTGTCTAGAACGCCACGAATGATGTGATAACGAACACCTGGCAAATCTTTAACACGGCCACCACGAATAAGAACGACTGAGTGCTCTTGCAAGTTGTGTCCTTCACCTGGGATATAAACAGTTCCTTCCATTCTATTTGAAAGTCTAACCCTTGCTATTTTTCTAAGAGCTGAGTTTGGCTTTTTTGGAGAGGTTGTTGTTACGTTTAAACATACACCACGTTTTTGTGGACACTCTTGAAGTGCTGGGCATTTTGCCTTGCTTCCTTGTTGTTCTCTACCTTTACCATGACGGATAAGTTGGTTAATGGTTGGCATAGTATTACCTCCTGTGTAAATTTGGTGAATTTTCTCTAAACCCGACGAGGAAATTCTTGAACATTTGTGATTTTCTTACTTTACACCGTCAAAATAAAAAAAGACAGAATGTCAAACATAAATTTTTATGCCTTATCATTCTATCTTAAATTTTGTTTTAAGTCAATAACTTTTCACATAATTTTTTAATATTTTTTTATTAATTTTTAACCCATTTGTGGTGGGGCTGAAATGTAAGCTTTTTTTGAGCCAGAAACTACTTTCTTTCCCTTTAATTTTTCATCTTTACCTATCTTTAAAAACGATGGGATTGATTTTTCTTGATGTGGTTTTGACTCAGTTACAAACTTATCTAGATTTGAAATTGTTGACATGGTTGTGCCATATTCTTGTTCTTCTCTCATTAAGCCTTCAACTAAATCTTTATGTGTATCACTTTTATTGTCAATTAAAGCAGAATTTAAAAATTCTTTTACCTTTTCAAAAACAAAATTTGCCTTTTCTTCAAGCTCTGGTGAAATTCTGTTTTGTTCTTTTTCAGCTTTTATCATTTGCTCTAAATTATAGCAATCCTCAATAAAATCTAAGGCCGAACTAAAATCTTTATATTTTTCTTTTACTGACCTTTCAATATCTTCATTATCAACTAAGTGAAGAGCATTATACATTAGTGTGATTGATTCTTCAAAATTTTCCATGTGTTTTCTCCAAATAAAATTTATATAGTTATTATATTCTGAAAAATGTATTTGTCAATACATAATTTAAACTATCTACTCATTGCCCTGCCCATAGACATTGATGGAGCCATAGCCCTTTGAGTGGCAGCCCTTGCAGCAACACTTTTATTGTATGCGATAAGTCTGTTTTGATCGTTTGATTTTAAAACAGCTGGTATTTGAATATTTGCACCAGCCTCTTTAAGCTCTAGACTGCTAACCTTGCTAACTCTTGCCTTTTGTTTTGGGTTTAACTTTTTAACTAAACCTTTAATTTTATTGAGTAAACTCTGTTTATGTTCTCTTTGAATAATATTCTTACTTAAATCAGATAAGCCATAATTATTATTAAACTGTGATTGTGCTACACTATTAACTGGAGCAGCTTGAACACTATGCAACTTTGTATCATTAAATAAATTTGCATATTTATTTAAATTTTTGTTGCCTTGTTTTTGTCTTTCTTCTTCTAAATAGTTTTCATCGAGCCATTTGCAAAGATATTTTGAAACAAGCTTTTCATTTGGAAAAAGCTCTTCAAAGAGTGAAATGAATACGATTTTTTCTTCAATGGTTGGACACAAGTTGCAAAATAAATTTTTTAGTTCACTTATATTATTTGCCTTTGGAATTTGACTAATAAATAATTCTATTTTCTTTTGTATAATTCTCACCATTGGAGATTTTTCTGCAGTTTGCTTTTCAGTGTTATTTTCTTGTAGTTTTAAGTTTGTTTGTGCCATAATCAAACCTCCCTTTATGTTCTTTTTGGCATGTTGTTTTATTTCCCACAATTTCTATTCTAGTAATAATATTATAACTATTTTTTGCTATTTTGTCAATATTTTAGCTCAAATTAAAAATAAAAAATGGACTATAAGTCCATTTAAATAATTGTTAATTATTCTTTTATAAATATATAATATCTCCAGCCCTCATCGAAATCTTTAAACTTCCAAGTGTCAACCAGTTTAAACTGTGGATAAGCAAAGCCACAAAGCTCTTCTGCTGTGTAGTTATTGAAATTTTTATCATATTCTTCACCATCAATTTTGACAAAGCTTTCTTTTAAATCTTTCCCATCACCATCATGAGACGACACAAGCAAAAGACCTCCTCTTTTCAAAACTTGGCCAATATTAAAAAAGGTTTGCTTCATTTTTTGAACATCAACATAGGTTAACGTCGCAAGACAGCTAATGCCATCAAACCTGCCAAGTGCAGTTAAACTTTCAGTTATATCACCAACAACAAATCTTACATTTTTTATTTTATTTTTGGCGATATTAACAAGGTTTTCACTTAAATCTATTCCAATAACATTTGCCCCTAAGCTAGCCAAAATGCGTGAATCATAGCCAGCACCACAGCCCATATCTAAAATTCGTGGAGCCTTTGTTCCTGCCAAACTGAAACAACTATAAAATTTTTTCAAAATTTCACTTTCTTTCTTCTCTTTTAATATTTCATCACTCCACTCTGTGGCGGTTTTATTATAGAAATCTGCAACCCCTTTCATTTGTATCTCCTAAGAAATATTATAGTTAAATTGAATTTTATTGTCAAAAATATTTAAGCAAGAAAAAATCAGCTTATATTAGCTGATTTTCATTTGTTTTGTGTTGTTTTATATAACCAATTTTATATTCAATCTTTCGGATTTTTCCGACAATAGGAGCTTCCTCAACTGTTAATTTGCTTTCAATTAAAGAAAGTATTTTTGCATATTTCTTTTTTGGAAGCTTATATGTGAAGAAATAACCAAAATCTTCAATATTAACCCCAACTAGCTCGCCATATTCTTTGAGCTTGCTGTAGCTTGTTTTGCCATTATATTCTGAGACGGTGTAGCAAAGAAGGTCAATAACATTCTCTATGTTATTTTCATCAATTTTTTTCATCATCTTCTTTATCTTTTTTCTGAGTTGTTTTGGAAGCATGATGATTATTGAACCAATAATTTCTTCTACTTCACCAAATTCTGGCTCATTCTTAATTTTTAGAATGTAAGACATACTTTCAATGTCTCTAATTCTAACCATGTATTCATAATTTGTGTAATCTTCATCAACACAAACCACTTCAAAACCAACGGTTAACGCCAGTTTGTGTAAGTCTATTTTTGCCACTTAGTCTCTCCTGCTTTACGCATTAATTTGAGACACTGTCTGTGCCACTGTCTCCGACAATGCTACGTTGTTCGTTTTTTTTTCTAATTCTTTGTCTGAGGCTTGAGTTTTTCCACTAGAATAATATTTGCCAAGCATATCCATGTAGGTTGATTTGAAATCTGTAAATTGAGAATGATATTCTGGATAACTCTCTTTTGCATATTTTGAAATTAAATCAAACTTTGGTCCAAGAACTGTTGACGCATAACTGTTTCCATTTCCAAGATTAAATCTCTTATCAAAGTTTGAAATAAGATAGTCACATGCATCTTTGTTGCTTTTTGGATTCATAAGCTCTTCACAGCCAAGTTGATGATAAAGGGCTTGATAAGCTCCTCTTCCCATACTGTCCTCTTTTCCATATGTAACAATAGCTGGTTGCATGCCGCTGCCCTCTGTTGGAACAAGCATACAAGCAAGAGTTAGACCAGTAATTTGGTCTTTTCTATATTGAATTGGTGCACCAAGACATGTTGCTGTTACTGAAACTTCAAGTTCCTTTGGAACTGTTCCAAAAAATTGTTCTTTTCCTGCAATATCATTAAGCAAGTTTGAAGTTGTTGTTTCGTTTGCCATTAGTTATTTCCCTCCGTGTCATTTCCATCAGTAAATAGAAATTCATTTAAGAAATTTTTTTCAACTTGTTCCTGCTCTGTTAACACAATATCTGTTTCTTCAACCTGAGCCGAGCCAAGCAAAACGATTTTTTTTGGATTTAGTGCCTGAATATCTGCATAAGTTGACATTCCAGCAAGTTTGGTTCCAAACTTTATTGCAGAAACAATATAAAAATCCAAATAGTCATTTGCTCTAGCATATACATCTTCTATTGAAGAGCCAGACGCAAGTAAGTTTAAATCTGGATACAGTGCAGTATACAAATCATTTTCATCTGTGAATAAAACCATTGGATAAACGAATCTTTTCATTTTGACCTCACAAAAATTTAAAATATCCTAATGCGATTTTACCACTAACGAAAATAAATGTCTAATAATTTGATAAACTTTTTATTTATTAAACTATTATAAATAGATTTTAGCACACTTTTGAGCTTTTGTAAATACCCCCTAACAAAAAAACTAGAGAATAATCTCTAGTTTAATTTGGTGCTTTGAAGAATAAATTTACTTTAGCCTTATTATCTTTGCTTGTGAGCTTTAGATATGTGCTATAGTTTATATTATATTCATATTTATCTCTTCCACTTCCACTCATGCCATCATAAGTAATATATGAGTTATTTCTATATTCTTTTATAACTATGCTTGAACCATAAATTCTGTATCCAATATTGCTGCCTTCTCTAATTGTGTTTTCAAGTGCATATACATTAACTTCTTTTGCACCTTCACCAAACTCTAAAATAGACACGTCTGTAATTTTTGAGAATTTAACAGTTGAATCTTTTTCTGCAAAAATATCTACTCTGCCAGTCACTGCATCGGCATCTAACTTTCCACCACATTTGATAGTTATATTTTCACTTGTTCTATTTTTGAAATTTACGTTTGATGAAATAGTTTCAATATCAACAGTTCCATCAGCAGATTTTAAATTAACCTTGCCAAGTCTTGAAAAGACTGTTGGATTGCTC
This sequence comes from uncultured Clostridia bacterium, assembly GCA_949878595.1. Taxonomy (GTDB): domain Bacteria; phylum Bacillota; class Clostridia; order Christensenellales; family UBA1242; genus RGIG1681. Next base: position 13,820 of record CATLBG010000001.1, on the reverse strand, counting down.
ATTGTGATATTTTCACCACCAAGAGTTATATTTCCTCTCTTTGTTTTTACATTAATTGAGCCAAGTGATTCTTCTACAACTACATTTCCTACATTGGTTTCTATGTTTGCCTGTGTAACTGATTTTATGGTTACACTTCCTCTTTGAGTGGTGATTGTTCCATTTATAATTTTGTTAAGAACAACTTTTCCTGAACTTGTTTGAATTTTATTTTCACCAATACCAAGAATATCTCCAAGAGTTACGCTGCCTGATTTTGTTTCTATATCAACAAGACCATTAACGCGAACAGTGTTTCCTGTTGCAGATTTTATGCTGCCATGATTTGTTTTTACATATAAGTTTCTGCATGAAACTAAGCTAATTGAACCATTTTTTGTTTCTAAGTCTAGATTGCCTGAAACTGGACACTCTAAAGTAATCTTTCCACTGGTGCTTTTTAAACTATAGTTTGTAGCATAGATAAAGTTTGACCAATTTTCATTAATTTTGATTGATGAAGAAGTGCTTAGCCTATAGGTTGTTGTCATTATGGCAGTTCCATAATTGACCTTGCCATTTGTTGTTACACCAATTGAACTAAATGTTGGTGTTCTTTCATCATATTCCTCAGCCTTTATGAAATCTACTGAAGACTTTGTTGAATTTATCTCTAGGCTTGTTATATATTCTGCTCCAGTTCCTGAAACTGCAGTTAGTGGAATATATAAATCAATAAACCTTTCTGAGGTTGAAGTTTCATAAATAACTTTATGAAACTCTGAGGTTGTGATAACGATATTTCCACCCTTTCTTTCAATTGTCATTGAAGGGTCATCTATTTTTGAATTGGTTATTCCATTGAAATTGCAATAGTATCTAACCATAAAATTTCTATCTTCTGTAAAATGAACAGTTATTGGAACTTCATATGTGTTGAGAACTATTCCTGATGGATCACCACCATAATCTTTGTTTAAATCAACTTTTCCAGAGTCATAGACGTGAAGGTCTTGACCAATGTATCTTATTCCAAAAAGTGATACACCCGGAGCCAAGAATAAAATCATGAAAAATGCCACTGCGAGTATCATAATTGTTGCAATGGTTATGAAAAATATTGTAGCAAATCTCTTTGACATATTTCACCTCTGCTTTAGTATAACAATTTTCTTTGTTGTTGTCAACAACTGTCTAAAATCACATAAAACCAAAATAAAGGAGAAAATTCTCCTTTATAATTTAAAATAATTCATCATCACTTGGCATGCTGACATCGCTATAGTCAACAACAGGAGCGTCTTCTTGTGGTGGAACTAATCCTATGCCATCAACTTCTATTTCATTGACTATGCTACTGAGAGCACTTGCAATATCTTCAGCAGACCTTGCCTTGCGTTGCTCTCTTTTGCTTTCTTGATTCTGCTCATAAATATTAACAAGGCTTTGCTCATTGGCATCTTTTTCAAGATTGACAAAGCTTGTTCTTGATCCGTCCCAGCCTAAGAACACACTGCCTGGTTGACCATTTCTGAACTTGGCAATAATAAGTTCTGCTGTATAATTTTGATTTGGGTCACGCTCTATTTCATTTTTGGTCATATCTCTATGAATAAACCATACCATATCGGCATCTTGTTCAATTGAACCAGAATCACGAAGGTCTGATAAAACTGGTCTGCCTGGCTTGCCATCATCTCTTTGCTCAACAGAACGATTGAGCTGACAAAGTGTGATAACTGGAACATCTATTTCTTTTGCAAGAATTTTAAGTTGTCTTGAAATATTTGCAACTTCGTTTTGACGATTGTCAGTTTTTTCATCAGATTTCATAAGTCCAAGATAGTCAATTACAACAAGGTCTAAGCCCTTTTCTCTTTTAAGTTTTCTGCATTTTGAAAGAACTTGTGAAGGAGTGTTTAAAGCATTGTCATCAATGAAAATATCAGCATTTGAAAGTTTTTTCTTAGCTTCCATGATTTTTACCCAATCACTTTCATTTAGTTCGCCTCTCATTCCTTTTGCCATTGATACATTTGCAACTGAACAAAGCATTCTTCTTGCGAGTTGCTCTCTGCCCATTTCAAGTGAAAAAACAGCACATTTTGCTTTTGAATTTATTGAGGCGTTAGACACAATGTTCATTGCAAGCGAAGTTTTTCCAACACCTGGTCTTGCAGCCAAAATGATTAAGTCGGTTTTTTGAAGACCATTGGTTACTTTGTCTATTTGATGGAATCCAGTTTTGACACCATGGATTACGCCACCTTCTTTATGAATATTTTCAAAATTATCTATAACCTTTTGAATTGATAAATCTATTTTTTCAAGAGTGCCCTGCTGACCCTTTTCTGCAATTTCATAAATCTTTTTTTCTGCAATACCAATAAGTGATTCATCTGAGCCACTCTTATATGCCTCGTCAATAATATCTCCACTAATTGCAATGAGTTGTCTTAAGATTGAAACCTTTTTAACTAGCTCTATATAGTGATTGTAGCTAGCAGATGAAGGAACAATGTTTGTTAAACTTGAAACATAGCCCATTCCACCAACATCACCAAGCTTGCCAAGATTCTCAAGCTCGCCTGAAACTGTGATGAAATCTATTGGTTTGGCTTGTGATTGCAAACTTCTGATTGCAGAGAAAATATATTTGTGAGTAGTATTATAAAAATCAACCTCCTCAAGCTTTCCAATAACAGCAAGTGCGGCATCTGAATCAATGAGTGCACAGCCAAGAACAGCTTGCTCTGCCTCATAATTATTTGGCAAGATTTTGCCGTCTATACTGGTTTTTATTGCAGTTCTATTTTTTGAACCTACTTCTTTTGTTTGTTCTGCCATTAATCTTTCTCCAATTTATACTTTTAGTATAAATAAAAAAAGTGGGTTGTCAAGTAAGACCACAAAACCCATACTTTAAAATTAAAACTAAAATAAAACAAGCCTAGTGGCTTGTTTTAGAATGGCTGTGGTCCTTGATAATCAGCAACTTTAGCTTGAGCTTCTAAGTCTTTAATTTCTGCACTGAGTTGCTTTTCTTCTTCACAAAGAGCTTTATATTCGCTATCAGCAATTGTTGGTTCACCATCTTCAACTGGCTCGCCAGCATCTCTTCTATATGATCTTACAACAAGAAGTGCATCTCTTTGATGCTCGATATAATATAGTCTTTCTTTAACTTCTTGTAATCTTGTTTTTTTGCTTAAAATTTGGTCTTCTAATAGACCAAGAATTGTTGATTGTTCTGATTCTCTATTCATATCTTCACTCCATTTTAACTAGTTTGGTTGATGCCCTTCTGTTTCTTCAAGAACAACGGCATCAATTTCAGTTTTAAGTGTGGCTGAATCTAACTTTGATTTAATTTCTCTAATCTTTACAACTACAGCAGCCTGTTTTTCTAAATTTTCTCTTCTACCTGAATAATTTTCATCGCCAGTCAAATCTAAATTAGAATCGTCTTCATTAATCAATGCTTGATATTCATCTTGATATTTGTTAAATTCTTCTAATAATTTTTCTGTTGTCATTTTTACACCCCTTTATTTATATGGCTTATGCCACTTGATGACTATATTATAAATGACAAAAAATTAAAAGTCAATATACTATTTTGAGGAATACTTATTTTGATATCACACACAAAGCGAAATGCAAAATATGTTAACTTGTTTTTATATAAATTTGAGTGTAAGACTCAAAATAATTTAACGTACAAGTTTACAATTTAAGTTTAACTTGTGCAATACCAGAAGAAAATAAAAAAACTCACGCAAGAGCTTACTAAATCGTAAGTGATTGTGTGAGTTTTTTTATTTTTCCACTAATGTGCATACTTTTTGACGAATTACAGTGTTCTGTAAGGAAGAAGAGCCATAACTCTTGCTCTTTTAATAGCATTTGTGAGTTCTCTTTGATGTTTAGCACAAACGCCAGTTGTTCTTCTAGGTATGATTTTACCCTTTTCTGTCATATATTTTCTGAGTTTAACTGAGTTTTTGTAGTCAATTACTTCACTCTTTTCAGCACAAAAAGCACAAACTTTCTTTGTCTCTTTGCGATATTTGTTAGGGTTTTTATCATCATAAGAAGAAGTATCTTTTTTCATTTTTCTATCCATAATATTCTCCTTTAAAATGGTAAGTTGTCGTCGTCAATTGGCTCAAATTTGTTAACAATATCTGATTTTCCTGAGGACTTTGATCCTGATGCAGGAACCTCTGTGTTTGCAGAGTAATCTTCTGAACTTGAGCTTTTTGATGATAAGAATTCTACTTCTTCAGCAACAACTTCTGTTGCATATCTCTTTGTTCCATCAGTGCCATCGTAACTTCTTGTTTGAAGAGTTCCAACAACGCCTGCCTTGCTACCTTTCTTTAAATATTTGTAGCAGTTGTCTGCCTGACCACGCCATACAACAATGTTGATAAAATCAGCTTCTCTTTCACCATCGGCTGATGTGAATTTTCTTTGCACAGCTAGGCTGAATCTGCAAAGTGAAATTCCGTTGTTTGTTGTGACAAGCTCTGGGTCTCTGGTTAAATTTCCAACCAAAATAACTTTATTCATAGTTTTCTCCTATTACTATTTTGCGACAATCATGTGTCTAACAATGTTTTTGTTAATGATAAGCTTATCGTTCATGATTTTTGGAACTGAATCTTCTGCTTCAAAATTCATAAGAACATAGTAGCCTTCTTGCTTGTAGTTAATAGGATAAGCATATTTACGCATGCCCCATTTTTCTGGTTCTTCTGCTTTTCCGCCGTTTGCTTCTACAAGTGATTTTACGCTAGCGATTGCCTTTTCTTTATCTTCATCGCTTAAGCCGCCCTCAACAATGTATAGAATTTCATACTTTCTCATATATGTTTCCTCCTTTTGGACTCATTCGGTTTTAGTCTAAACTAAAACAAGGAATTGTAGACAAATTTTAACACAGCTCCTTAAATTTTGCAAGTGGTTTTGACTAATTCATTCTCTTTGTTTTATTTTTTTTCAATTTTTTGATATTTTTATCAAATTTTATATGAATTTCTAAAAATAATTTATTATTTTGCCTGCATATTTGACAATTGTTTTTTTTATATTATAATAATATATTATATAAGTTTTTTTATTTTGGAGCAGTAATGGCAAAAAAGAAAACATTTAATGAAATGCCTATTGAAGAAACAACTGCTGATGTGGCTGTTTCTAAAAAGAAAAGTAAAGTTAAAAAAGATGTTTTGACGCTTTCTGAAAATCAGGAAGAGGAAACACCTGTTTCTTCTGTTGCAAAAAATCAAAAAGATGATAAAAATTCAGCTAAAAATCTTAAAGTTAAAAAACTCGCTAAGAAGAAAGCAAAGAAACTTGCTAAAAAGAAAGCAAAGCAAGCTTATGATGATGAACCTAAGCTTAGAGATTTGTTTAAAGTTATTAAGAAAAATATGGTTAAGCAAAAAGACCCTGTTACTCAAAAAAGAGTGAAGAGAGTTAAAACTGACTATCAAATGGGTTTGACTAATGAACAAGTTCAAGAAAGAATTTTGAAAGGACAAACTAACGCTGTTTCTAACACAAATGTTAAAACAATTTGGAGCATCATTAGAGAAAACGTCTTCACCTTTTTTAACATTTTATGTTTTATTGTGTTTGCTGCACTTGTAACTGTTAACATTCTCTATAAACAAGCATGGAGCAACATCTTGTTTATGGTGATTATTATAATTAATATCGCCATTGGAATAATTCAGGAAGTTAGAGCAAAACGAACAATTGAAAAACTTTCACTATTAACTGCTCCTGTTGTTAAAGTTGTTAGAAATGGCGACGAAGAAACAATTGCCCAAGAAGAAGTTGTTCTTGACGACATTGTGGTTCTTGCAACTGGAAAACAAATTGTTGCAGACTGTATTGTTGTTGAAGGAAATATTGAAGTCAATGAAAGCATGCTTACTGGTGAAAGCCTTCCAATTAAGAAAAAAGTTGGAGACACCGTTCTTGCTGGAAGCTATGTAGTTTCTGGAAAATGTCATGCAAGAGTTGAAAAAGTTGGATCAAATAACTATATTCAACAACTTTCTGCTACAGCTAAAAAGTATCGTAAACCAAAATCAGAGCTTTTCTCTTCACTTAAACTAATTATTAAAGTTATTGGTATTATGATTGTTCCTATAACAATCCTTATGATGCTTAATAATTTTAATGCCTTTGATGCAGATGTTGCAAAAAGTATTACATCGACCGCTGGCTCAGTTATTGGAATGATACCTGCCGGAATGTTCCTATTATGTTCAATATCACTTACTGTTTCTGTTATAAAACTTGCCAACAAAAAAGCACTCGTTCAAGACCTTTATTGCGTTGAAATGCTTGCCCGTGTTAATGTTTTATGCTTAGACAAAACTGGAACTATAACAGACGGCACAATGAAAGTTTATAATTGTGTGCAACTTTCTAGCACTGACCACACCATTAAACGAATCATGGGGTCTATGCTTTCAGCACTTGGTGACAACAACCAAACAAGCCAAGCACTAATTAACTATTTTGGATTCAACAAAGAATTAAACCCTGTGACTACGCTTCCATTTAGTTCATCTAGAAAACTTTCAGCTGTTACATTTGAAGGTGCTGGAACTTATATTATGGGTGCTCCTGAATTTGTTCTTCCTAAAATGAAAGATGAAAAACTCAAAAAGATGGTTGAACAATATTCTAAAGATGGTTACAGAATTTTACTTCTTGCTCATTCTTCTAAAGCTATAGTTAAAGATACACTTCCTGAACAGAGAGAAGCAATTGCTATTATAATTTTGGAAGACCACATTAGAGAGAATGCTGCAAACACTATTGCTTGGTTTAAGAACAATGGTGTTAAAGTTAAAATTATTTCTGGTGACAACCCTCTAACTGTTTCAGAAATTGCAAAGCGTGTTGGCGTTGAAGGAACTGACGCATTCATTAGCCTTGACGGACTAAGTGACAAACAAGTTATTGCCGCAGCAAACAAATATACCGTATTTGGAAGAGTTACGCCAGAACAAAAAGCTTTGCTCGTTAAAACTATTAAAAGTGACGGCAACACAGTTGCAATGACTGGTGATGGCGTTAATGATATTTTGGCACTTAAAGAAGCTGACTGTTCTATTGCTATGGCAAGCGGAAATGAAGCCGTTAGAAGCGTAAGCCACATGGTTCTTTTAAACAGTGACTTCTCAAGCATGCCTGATACTGTTGTTGAAGGAAGAAAAGTTATTAACAATGTCCAAAAATCTTCTTCTTTATTCTTCATGAAAACACTGTTTACTTTAATATTCTCAGTTTTAGTTTTAATTTTAAGACAGCCTTATCCTTTCACAACTGCAAACACACTTTTATTTGAATGGTTTATTATTGGCATTCCATCATTTGGATTAGCATTCTTGCCGAACGATAAACCTATTGAAGGAAAGTTTATTTATAACCTTATTAAAAATGCACTGCCTGGAGCACTGAGCCTTGTTATTAATATTGGTGGAATTTATCTATTTAATTTCATAGTAAATGGCTCAATCTCTTATCACATGGACATTGTTTCTTCTATGGCAACAATGACATTGGTGTTTACTGGTCTTGCAATGTTATATAGACTATGCAAGCCATTTAATGCATTCACTGTAGCAATTTTTGTGGCAATGCTTGCACTAAGCTTAACCTGTATGTTTGCTTGGCCTGGTTTCTTTGGAGTTGAAGTCTCATTCTTTAGCCTCAGCCTTGAAAACGTGTTATTCGTTATTGTTTTGGCTTTTGCAGCTCCAACTGAAATTAGCATTTTATATAAGATTATGGACAAAGTTAAAATTTAAAATATTTAAAAACAAAATTAACCCACCAAAATATTGGTGGGTTTTTTATATTTTCTTACATGTTTTTATGTTGAGATTTTTTCGCTAAGCATAAATGCTCTTATTTGAATAATAGATAGAAAAATTTCTTTTGTTTGTTTTATTTCTTTTAAAAGTCGAGTTTAAGGATTTCAACACTAACATTTAATTTTAGTTTTTGTATAAATTCCTCTGGAGAACTATAGTATTTATTTAAAGTTTTAAAGTGATATTTGTATGCGTTTTCATATGCATTAAACATATCTGCCCCAAAAGATTTTCCCTTTTCAAATGCCATTGCAACAACCTCTGAGACTTTTTTTGCAAGAGCCTGTTCTATTGCATCATACTTTTCATTAAATATATCAGAATGTTTTTCTTTGCTGACAATTTCTATTATTTCGGAGTCTTTTATTTTTATTTTGACATCTATGCAAGGAATTTCATTTTCAAATCTTATGGTATATTTTTCGGTCTTACTTTTGATGTTGATTGATACTTTTGTATCTTTTAAACAATCACATTCAATATCTTCTACTGCAATTGTTGATCTTGTGGTTTTTTTAGAAGCAAGCATGAATCCAATTAATTCATCATCTTCCTCAAGTTTGCCAGCAAGTTTGCCATTTACAAAAATCATTACTGGAGCATTTCCTTGGAAGAATACTGAAGAACCACCAGATGATTCTCCTGCCGAACCTGAGCCACCACCAGCACTGCTGCCTGAACCCCCTGTAGATCCACCTGAGCCACCTCCAGAACCACTCTCGCCACCACTTTCACCAGAAGAACCTCCTCCTTCACCAGAAGAACCTGCAACTCCCTCTTCATTGCTTCCAAGATTAAGGACACTTGCAAATGCTGTTTTGCCATGCATTTTGTTTTGGTTTAAAAATTCTAATACAGTGGTCATTAATCCATCGCTCTCCTCTTGTTTAAATAGAAAAACTTTTTGGAGCCCTAAGCCAACTGAAAGTTCAACATCTTTTGTTTTTTGAATCTCTTCACTAGCCTTGCCCTCTGAAAATAAAACCATGGCTGAATTTCTTATAATTTTATCTCTAATGAATATATCTAGACATGAAGTTGCATCTTCTTTTGCAATGTCTTCACTAATAACAACAAAACTTGTATGTGAATAGGCTGAAACTTTTCCGGTTCGATACATTAGGCTTGCCAATGCCTTTGAAATGGTATTGCCCTTGCCCGTAACAAAATCTATGCTAGCACTTGTGCCTGGAGATTCTGTTCCTGGAGTGGATTTAACTATTTGTGCCGTAACTTCATATTCGTTTTCTGCTTTATCTATTGCAAGCCCTGTAACAATAATTCTCATACTAAGTTTTGCTTGACTTGACAAACTAACAGGAAAAACTAAGAGTATTACAATAACAATAAACAGAGCAATATGCTTTTTTAAAAATGTTTGAAACTTATTCATTTAATGCCACCTCCATATTGTTACCTTGCTGATTGTTGTTGGAGGATTTTATTTTGTGATTTGAATAAATACTTGCTACTGTTAAAAAAATTAGTGAAATAACTTTTACAACAAATGCAAATATTCCAGCAAAATTATAGAATAATTCTACTTTTGAATTTATATCTACAAGATATAAAACATCAACAAGGTATAGTGCTGTTACTAATAAAATTAAAAAATATTTAGACTTTATTTTTGGAACCGCAAGAGATAGACAGTTTTTTGCAAAGTGTAGGCACAATCCACAGCTAAGAATTGAACCAATTTCTGTTATCAAAATAAAGAACCAATCTATTCTTCCTATGTCTATACCAAGCATAGACTGCTCTGAAATCATGCTAATGAGACTTGACTGCATGCAGGCATAATATTGATATATTCCATTATATTCAATAACCATAAGTAAAACATAAAAAGCGGAAACTATATAGGTTGTAAGCGTCCACTTTAATTTTATATCCTTTGCATTTATCCCTAAAAACAAAACAATAAAGAAATCACCAAACCATATATTATAATCTAAAAAATGCTTAGCAGTCGTGTTAAATTCTATTGATTGAAATGGAAGTATTACTGAAAAATCTGCATGAAGACCTCCAAAAACCGCAAGCATAATATAGGAAATCATTATTATAAAGAAATAAAGTTCAAAATTTCTTGCTATATTTTTTATACCACTCTGTGCAAGATAAAATACACAGGCAATAAGGAGCAAACTAAAAAGTGTCCATGGCAAGTTATTAAATAGAATATGTGAAAACAAATCTTGAATCGCTTCATAGAAAAGTGTGCCTTGAAACATAAAGTATAATGCAACAAATAATAACCCCGCTCTTACAACCAGACTCATCGTATTATTTTTTTGTGAAAGTAAAAAATTTCGCTTGCGAAGTATTTTTAATATAAATAGTGCAAGAAGAATACATAAAAAGTCTACTAAGAAATATAAAAGAAAAAGAACATAAGTGTTATTGTCTAGCAATAAACACATGAGACATGGAAGTCTTTGAACTTTCAAAGAAATTATAAAAATTGAAAGAACAATATAAAATTGTTTAGCCGTCATCTTTCTTTCCTCCTTGTCTAATCTTATTCTTATCAGCAAAAAATGTTGGTCTTGTTTTCATTGCCTCAATAGGTTGTTTGATAAATGCATCTTTTTTATCTTTTCTTATGCTTGGAGCGATTGGTGACATATATGGAACACCAAAGCTGTCTATACTACAAAGGAATGTTGTGAGAATTATAAAAGCTACAACAACTCCATATAGTCCAATTATTCCACCAATTACAGTAAAGAGAACTCTAAGAATTCTCGTTTCTGAAATTTGGTCTGGAATAATATAAATTGCTACGCTTGAAATTGCAACGATGACTATGCTTGGAGGTGAAATTATGCCAGCGTCAACAGCAGTGTTGCCAAGGGCTAAAGCTCCAATGATTGATAGTGCCATGCCAAGAGAATTTGGCATTCGAACACTTGCCTCCGTTATGACTTCAAACAAAAATAAAACTATCAATATTTCAACCAAAGGAGGGATTGAAAGCCCCTCTATGCTAGAAAGAAGTGTTATTAAAAAGTTTATTGGCAAAATTCTATAGTTGTAACTTTGAAGTGCCACATAAACTGAAGGAATTAAAATTGCAAAGATTAAACCAACAATCCTCATGATTCTGGTGAACGTTGCCATTGTTGGAATAGTGTAATAATCTTCTGCACTCTGCAAGTCTTCAAATAATATGAAAGGAACTGTTAAAGCAACTGGCGAACCATCTACAATTATTCCAACCCTGCCTTCTAAAACTTTTGCACAGAAAATATCTGGTTTTTCAGTGTTTCCAACACGTCTAAAAAATTTGAGTTTGTTTTGCTCAAGAAAAGACTCTATATAATATGAATCTATAATTGCATCAATATTTATTTTTTTTATTATTTGTCTTACATTTTTTATTACATCTGGTCTAGCAATGCCCTCTAGATAAAAAATTGATATTTTAGTTTTTGTCTGCTCACCAACATATTCATCTACAACTCTAAGATTTAGCGATTTTATTCTTTTTCTAATAAGCCCTGTATTGGTGCTTATGTCTTCAACAAAACCTTCTCTTGGGCCTTTAATTACTTTTGAGTTTGGTGGTTCGACAACGCTCCTTTTCTCTACACCAAAAATTGGACAGTCTATCGCTGCATCATCTAACACAATTTCAGCAAAACCTGATAGAATGTTATCTAATATTTTTTTCTGATCAGTAGACTCAGTAACTGAAGAAATTGATACAACTTCTTGCATGATTTTTTGTTTTAAACCCCTAGAGCTTTCTGCGGTTTTTGCCAGTTTTTCTATTGGTGCTAAAATTCCAGAAGAAAACAGAGCCTTATCTATTAAGCTCTCTATATAAAAAATAGAAATTTCTTTGTTTTTTATTTTGTATTTTGTCTCAACAATTTGACTGTCTTGATTTATTTTACTAGAAATTAGCTCTGATAGTTTTTCTTTTTTTTGCCCTGCCATTTGATATTCTCCTAAAACTAGTATTTTGCTAAGTTTAGAAAAATATTTATGTTTTGACCAAAATAAAAAACACCGCTTGTTTGCGATGCTTTTTTATTTTTTTAGAAGTTCTAAAAGATAATCTCTTCCTGAAGCATTGCCCTCTGGCGACACTTTTTTATCAGTATTTGTGTTTGTTTGAGAAAGAGACTCTTCTTGTTCAAAATTTTGCTCTGTTTCTTCTGAAGTTTCATTTGTTTCTTCAGAAATATAGTCTTCTGAAGTTTCTTCAACTTCATCATGTTCATCTTCTTCATCTATAAACCTTTGAGAAAGGTCATCATCATAATCTTGCTCGGTTGATTTGAACTCTTCAAAGGCTGAGTTTATTTTTGCAAGGCGATCGTCTTGACTGCTTGTATTTTGACTTGAACCAATAAGCTCATTTGATACAGGAACTGAAAACGTGTTTACACCAAACTTGCTCGCTGGAGCATAGAGCATTAAATTTATTCCCTTTTCTTGCAGGACTTGACAAACAGAAATAACTAGAGTTGACTCTAGATTATTAATGCTATTTATCATATTGATTTTTAACGCATCATTATATGGGTGATTTTGAATTTTGTACACAAGCTCTCTATATGAATATATCATTGAAAGTGCACTGTTTATAACATCTGCACCCTCACTTGATGAAGTGCTTTGTTGTGAAGCAATTAAATTTCTTATGGCTTGTTCTAATTCATTTATTGTCATAAACTCCCCCTTTTTTAATAATTGCCAAGAAGCCAAAATCCACGGCAATTTGCCATAACAGCATTTTCTTGAATTCTAACCCTTGGGTCATTAAATAACTCTCTGAGATAGTCTTCATAAAGAAGAGCTCCTCCTCCAGTCAATATAATTTTATAGAACTTATTGAATTCTAAGCCTAACCCCATAACTTCTTGATAAACTCGTTTTGCTTGATTCCTTTTATGTTTTTCAACAAACTGAGATAGGTTAAACTCTCCAAATGGAGTTTCAACAATTGGTGACTCTAATAAATTTAAATCCAATTCATGTGCAGTGAGCGAGAAAATGCTTGCCTCTGGCATAGAACTATTGACATCTTCTTGCAAATCTGAAATATAATCTGATGTGCCAATATCAAAACTAAAGGTCGAGCGAACTCTTGCAGTTTCAAGTATCGCTATGTCAGTTGTTCCCCAGCCTATATCAATAACTATTGCCCTTTGATCTAAAAGTTTTTCATTTAAAGCATCAACTTCTTTATCATAAACATAATCATACATAGTGCCAAGTGGTTGTGGAACCACAATAACTTCTGCAATCTCAAAGTTAATCGGTTTAACACTATCCCATGTAACTGATTTTATTTCATGAACACCTAATAGCATTTGTTTTATGCTACTAATTACCTTTTGGTTTTTTGCAAGATTGCTTGGAACACCTGTAACAACTCTAAGAACTTCTTTATTTAATAAATTTGGTAGTTCTTTCAAACATGATGCTATGCCAATTAAAGCCTCTGTTTTATATTGCTCTGAGCCATATCTTGCAGTTCCTCTGCCACCTGAACCAGTTGCTGAAACAAGACCCACCTCAAAAACTTGTTTGCCATAAACATACATTTGATAGTCTGTTCTAAAAGAATAAACCAATCCAGCATCATTGATTTCACGAATTGTATTGACATATTTTAAGTTTAGTTCATCTGTCCAAATTTTTAGAGTTGAATTTGCAACATCAAGTCCAACAACTCTTGTGAATTCAGCCTCTTCATAAACTTCAGGCTCGCTAGGTTGCTCTTCTTCAACAATTTGATTTTCTGACTCTACAATCTCTTCCTCTAATGTATTTTGAATGTCTAAATCAGAAAAGTTTCCTGATGATTCACCAAAAAAATCCTCTAACTCTTTAATATATTTATTTGCTTTTTCTGCATTTATTTCTTCATCTTCTAATTTATGGTCTAATAATACTATTTCCATAATTTATCAACCA